>NZ_JBVHLF010000006.1:165908-182824 GCF_055559155.1 Kitasatospora sp. NPDC024654 | reverse complement strand
GTCTCCGCCACCGGCGGTTTCACCACGCGGAACAAGCGTGGGAGGAAGAGCTGGGGGTCACCCCCAGGGGGGGGAGGACATTCCGGAACCTGGGGGGGGGGGCCCCCCCCCCCCCCCCCCCACCACGAGTGGACGGTCACCCGTTCAGCGCAGCACCCCCGCGTCCATCCCGGCCGACTCGGCGGGCAGCGCGACCAGCCCCAGCTCGGCCGGCGAGGCCAGCAGCGGATGGGTCGGCAGCACCCGGACGGTGTAGCCGAACGGGCCGGTCCGGCTCAGCTCCAGGGTGCCCTCGTAGCGCTGCCGGCCGTCCAGGTCCGGGCCGCCGACCGGCTTGAGGGTCTGCACCTCGGCCTCGCCGATCCGGTCCGACTCGTCCACCTCGCCGGAGACCACCTGGACCTCGACGTCCCCCGCCGTCAGGCTGCCCAGCGCGACCTGGGCCCGCAGCGCCAGGCTGCTGCCCAGCTCCGGCGCCTCGGCCGGGCCGGCCGCGTCCACGTGCTCGACCCGGACGGCCGGCCAGGCCTCCCGGACCCGCGCCTTCCAGCCGGCCAGCAGCCGCGCGCCGTCCCCGGCCAGCTCGCGCTGGGCCAGCGCGGCCGGCGCGTACAGCCGCTCGACGTACTCGCGGACCATCCGACCGGCCAGCACCTTGGGCCCGAGGGTGACCAGGGTGTGCCGGACCATGGCGATCCAGCGGTGTGGCAGGCCGTCCGTCCCCCGGTCGTAGTAGCGGGCCGCCACCTGGTGCTCGATCAGGTCGTACAGCGCGGCGGCCTCGATGTCGTCCCGGTGCTCCTCGGTGAAGCCGGGGGCGTCGGCGGTCGGGATCGCCCAGCCGTTCCGGCCGTCGTACCACTCGTCCCACCAGCCGTCCAGCACCGAGAGGTTGAGGCAGCCGTTGAGCGCGGCCTTCATCCCCGAGGTGCCGCAGGCCTCCAGCGGGCGCAGCGGGTTGTTCAGCCAGACGTCGCAGCCCGGGTAGAGGTGCTTGGCCATCGCCATGTCGTAGTCCGGCAGGAAGACGATCCGGTGGCGCACCGCCGGGTCGTCCGCGAACGACACCAGCTGCTGGATCAGCCGCTTGCCGCCGTCGTCCGCCGGATGGGCCTTGCCGGCCACCACCAGCTGCACCGGGCGGGTCGGGTGCAGCAGCAGCCCGCGCAGCCGGTCCGGGTCGCGCAGCATCAGGGTGAGCCGCTTGTAGGACGGGACCCGGCGGGCGAAGCCGATGGTCAGCACCTCCGGGTCGAGCACCGAGCCGGTCCAGCCCAGTTCGGCGTCACCGGCGCCGCGCTGCCGCCAGGAGGCCCGGACCCGGCGGCGGGCCTCCTCGACCAGCTGGCCGCGCAGCGCCCGGCGGACCTCCCAGATCTCCGCGTCGCCGATCCGCTCCACCCCGGTCCAGCGCTCGGTGGCGCCACTGGCCAGCGCGTCCTCGGCACGCTCGGCGCCGATCTCGGCCGCGCCGAGCCGGAGCACCTGCGGGTCGACCCAGGTCGGCGCGTGCACGCCGTTGGTGACCGAGGTGATCGGCACCTCGGCGGGGTCGAAACCTGGCCAGAGCGCGCCGAACATCGAGCGGCTGACCTCGCCGTGCAGGGTGCTCACTCCGTTGGCACGCTGGGCCAGCCGCAGGCCCATCGCGGCCATGTTGAACAGCTTGGGGTCGCCACCGGGCCAGCTCTCCAGGCCCAGCGCGAGCACCTGGTCCACCGGGACGCCGGGCAGCGCGGCGTCCCCGCCGAAGTGCCGGGCCACCAGCTCCCGGTCGAACCGGTCGATGCCGGCCGGGACCGGGGTGTGGGTGGTGAAGAGCGTGCCGGCCCGGACCGACTCCAGCGCGGCGGCGAAGTCCGGCCCGCCCTCCGGCCCGCCCTGCTGCTCGGCGACCAGCTCGCGGATCCGCTCGATGCCGAGGAACCCGGCGTGGCCCTCGTTGGTGTGGAAGACCTCGGGGGCGGGGTGGCCGGTGAGCCGGCAGAAGGTGCGCACCGCGCGCACGCCGCCGATCCCCAGCAGCATCTCCTGCAGCAGCCGGTGCTCGCTGCCGCCGCCGTAGAGCCGGTCGGTGACGTCCCGCTCGGCGGCCGCGTTGGCGTCGATGTCGGAGTCCAGCAGCAGCAGCGGGACCCGCCCGACCTGGGCCTTCCAGATCTGGGCGGCCAGCGTGCGGCCGGCCGGCAGCGTCAGGTCCACCCGGCAGGGCGTGCCGTCGGCCTCGCGCAGCGGGGTGACCGCCAGCTCGTCGGGGTCGAGCAGCGGGTAGCGCTCCTGCTGCCAGCCCTCCCGGGTGAGCGACTGGCGGAAGTAGCCGTGCCGGTAGAGCAGCCCGACCCCGATGATCGGCACGCCCAGGTCGCTGGCGGCCTTGAGGTGGTCGCCGGCCAGGATGCCGAGGCCGCCGGAGTACTGCGGCAGCGCGGCGGCGATGCCGTACTCCGGCGAGAAGTAGGCGATCGCGGCCGGCAGCGCACTCTCGCCGGGCGAGCGGGCGGCCTGGTACCAGCGCGGGGCGCCGAGGTAGTCGTGCAGGTCGTCGGCGAGGTCGCCGAGCCGGCGCAGGAAGCGCCGGTCGGCGGCGAGCGCGGCGAGCCGGGCGGCCGGTACCTCGCCCAGCAGCCGGACCGGGTCCTCCCCGACGGACTCCCAGACACCGGGGTCGACCGAGCGGAACAGCTCCCGGGTCTCCGGGTGCCAGGACCAGCGCAGGTTTAGCGCGAGTTCGTGCAGCGGTTGGAGCTGCTCGGGGAGGACGGTGCGGACGGTGAATCTGCGGATGGCCTTCACGGCCCGAAGCGTAGACCGGGGCGACCGGGTGAGGTGGCGTCAACTCCCGTAGGGCGGCTCCATTCGGGGGATGGATGAGATCGCGTCCAGCGCATCCAGTTGCACAGAGGGCGCACAGGGCGCGAATAGCGCCTGGAGCGCACAACCCCTACCCCTCACATCCGCCGTTTCACATTCTCTGATGGCCGATCTGCTCCCCCGCTCCGGTCGGAACTGGCTGCGAACCGAGTGGTAAGACCTGTGATCAATGCGAGGATGGGATCAGGCCGCAATCGCAGCGGGTGAAGCGTGGGTGGCGAACCCCGCGCGGCGCGGCCGGTCCTCCGCGCCCAACAGCTTTCTCCCTGAATCTCCGTTAGCCCACTCGGCCGACGCGTCGACCTTTCGCGTGGGCCGCCGCGTGTCCTCAAACCTGCCCCGGTCGTTTCCGGGGTGGGTCGGAATCGCCCACAAGGCGTGCCGCGAGGCCGCGCGCCGGGACGCGCGCCCCTCGCACGCTCCGGACCGCCGTGGGCACCGGAGGGCGGTCAGGTTCCCGGGCCCGGCGGTCCGGGCAGGCTTCCGGTCGCTCGTCAGTCCCCCACCCAGCAGTCCTCGCGGCACTCCCGGCCCATGAATTCCCCGCAGGAGGTGCCGCCGATCTCGGGCAGGAGTTTGGCATGCACGGCGACACACGGGATCAGTCCGCACTGGTGACCGAGGGATTGGAAGATCCCGCCGGGTCGGCGCCGTTCTCGGCCATAGAGGGGGCGTCCGCAGTGCGCGCCCCCCGAACGGCCGAATCACCGTCAGAGAAATCACAGCCCGCGAAATCGCGGCCCGCCCCGGCCGCCCGGAGCCGCGCCCCGCGCGAGACCGCGGCCGCCCCCCGTCGGGGCACCACCACCCCCGCGACCGGCGCCACCGCACCCCGGCGGGCCGCCTCCCCGCGCCGGACGAAAGAGAGCGACCCGATGATCGGCCGGATCCCCGTCCTGGACGTCGCCCCGGCGGTGGACGCCGGCCGCCGGCCGGCCCGTGCGGTGGTCGGCGAGACCTTCCAGGTCAGCGCGACGGTCTTCCGCGAGGGTCATGACGCGGTGAACGCCAACGTGGTGCTGCGCGACCCGCGTGGCCGCAGCGGCCCGTGGACCCTGATGCGGGAGCTGGCGCCGGGCACCGACCGGTGGGGGGCCGACGTCACCCCGACCGCGCCGGGCCGCTGGACCTACACCGTGGAGGCCTGGAGCGATCCGGTCGCCACCTGGCGGCACACCGCCTCGATCAAGCTGCCGGCCGGCCAGGACGTCGAGCTGACCCTCGAGGAGGGCGCGCAGCTGCTGGAGCGGGCGGCCGCCGGAGTGCCGAAGCGGGACGGCCGGGCGCACGTGCTGGCGGCGGTGGACGCGCTGCGCGACGCGGCGCTGCCGCCGCTGTCCCGGCTGGCCGCCGCGCTCGCCCCGAAGGTGGCCGCGCTGCTGGCCCGGCACCCGCTGCGCGAACTGGTGACCGCGACCCAGCCGATGGTGCTCCAGGTCGAGCGCCAGCGCGCGCTGTTCGGGTCCTGGTACGAGTTCTTCCCGCGCTCGGAGGGGGCGACGCTGGACCCTCCCCGCTCCGGCACCCTCCGGACGGCGGCCGAGCGGCTGCCGGCGATCGCCGCGATGGGCTTCGACGTGGTGTACCTGCCGCCGATCCACCCGATCGGGTCAGCCTGGCGCAAGGGCCCCAACAACACCCTGACCGCCGGGCCGGACGACGTCGGCTCGCCGTGGGCGATCGGCTCCCCGGAGGGCGGGCACGACGCCGTCCACCCGGAGCTGGGCACCCTGGAGGACTTCGACGCCTTCGTCACCCGGGCGGGTGAGCTGCGGCTGGAGGTGGCACTCGACTTCGCCCTGCAGTGCTCTCCCGATCACCCGTGGGTGAACAAGCATCCGGAGTGGTTCAGGCGGCGGATCGACGGCACCATCGCGTACGCCGAGAACCCGCCGAAGAAGTACCAGGACATCTATCCGGTCGACTTCGACCAGGACTTCGACGGCATCGTCAAGGAGACGCTGCGGTTGCTGCGGTTCTGGATGGACCACGGGGTGCGGATCTTCCGGGTCGACAACCCGCACACCAAGCCGGTGCGCTTCTGGGAGAAGGTGATCGCGGACATCAACCGGACCGACCCCGACGTGATCTTCCTCGCCGAGGCGTTCACCCGTCCCGCGATGATGCACACCCTCGCCAAGGTCGGCTTCCAGCAGTCCTACACGTACTTCACCTGGCGCACCAGCAAGCACGAACTCACCGAGTACCTCACCGAGTTGAGCGGTGACGCGGCCGCCTACATGCGTCCCAACCTGTTCGCCAACACCCCCGACATCCTGCCGCACCACCTCCAGCACGCCGGCCTGCCCGCCTTCGCGCTGCGCGCGGTGCTGGCCGCGACCCTCTCCCCGAGCTACGGGATCTACGCCGGCTACGAGTTGGGCGAGAACACCCCGACCGGCACCGGCGCCGAGGAGTACCTGAACAGCGAGAAGTACCAGCTGCGCCCGCGCGACTGGACCCGCACCGACACCCTCGCCCCGCTGCTGACCACCCTCAACCGGCTGCGCCGGCGCCACCCGGCCCTTCAGGAGCTGCGCAACCTGCGCTTCCTGCACACCGACAACGACCAGGTGATCGCCTACGTCAAGCGCACCGGCGAGGACCACGTGATCACCGTGGTGAACCTGGATCCGCACCACCCGCAGGAGGCCACCGTCAGCCTGGACACCGACGGCCCGCTCAGCGTCCGCGACGAGCTGACCGGCGCCACCTACGGCTGGCAGCGCCACAACTACGTCCGGCTCGACCCCGCGGTCGCTCCGGCCCACCTCCTCACGGTTCGGAGGAACCCTCAGTGATTGTGAACGAGCCCGTCCACGACACCTTCGCGGACACCGAGAAGAAGGACCTGGACCCGGAGTGGTTCAAGCGGGCCGTCTTCTACGAGGTCCTGGTGCGGTCCTTCCAGGACAGCAACGGCGACGGGGTGGGCGACCTCAAGGGGCTCACCTCGAAGCTCGACTACCTCCAGTGGCTCGGCGTCGACTGCCTCTGGCTGCCGCCGTTCTTCGCCTCCCCGCTGCGCGACGGCGGGTACGACGTGGCCGACTACAAGTCGGTGCTGCCGGAGTTCGGCGACCTGGCGGACTTCGTGGAGTTCGTGGACGCGGCCCACAAGCGCGGCATGCGCGTGATCATCGACTTCGTGATGAACCACACCAGCGACCAGCACCCGTGGTTCCAGGCCTCCCGCAACGACCCGGACGGCCCGTACGGCGACTTCTACGTCTGGGCCGACGACGACAAGCAGTACCCGGACGCGCGGATCATCTTCGTCGACACCGAGACCTCCAACTGGACCTACGACCCGGTCCGCAAGCAGTACTTCTGGCACCGGTTCTTCTCCCACCAGCCGGACCTCAACTACGACAACCCGCGGGTCCAGGAGGAGATGATCGCCGGGCTGCGGTTCTGGCTGGACCTCGGGATCGACGGGTTCCGGCTGGACGCGGTGCCCTACCTGTTCGCCCGGGAGGGCACCAACTGCGAGAACCTGCCGGAGACCCACGAGTTCCTCAAGCGGGTCCGCAAGGAGATCGACGCCGACTACCCCGACACCGTCCTGCTGGCCGAGGCCAACCAGTGGCCCGAGGACGTGGTCGACTACTTCGGCGACTTCACCTCCGGCGGCGACGAGTGCCACATGGCGTTCCACTTCCCGGTGATGCCGCGGATCTTCATGGCGGTCCGCCGCGAGTCCCGCTACCCGGTCTCGGAGATCCTCGCCAAGACGCCGACCATCCCGTACGGCTGCCAGTGGGGCATCTTCCTGCGCAACCACGACGAGTTGACCCTGGAGATGGTCACCGACGAGGAGCGCGACTACATGTACGCGGAGTACGCCAAGGACCCGCGGATGCGGGCCAACGTGGGCATCCGCCGCCGGCTCGCGCCACTGCTGGAGAACGACCGCAACCAGATCGAGCTGTTCACCGCCCTGTTGCTCGCGCTGCCCGGCTCCCCGGTGCTCTACTACGGCGACGAGATCGGGATGGGCGACAACATCTGGCTGGGCGACCGGGACGGCGTGCGGACCCCGATGCAGTGGACCCCCGACCGCAACGCGGGTTTCTCCTCCGCCGACCCGGGCAGGCTCAGTCTGCCGCCCATCATGGACCCGGTGTACGGCTATCAGGTGACCAACGTCGAGGCGCAGCAGAGCAGTTCGTCCTCGCTGCTGCACTGGACGCGTCGCATGATCGAGATCCGCAAGCTCAACCCGGCCTTCGGCCTGGGTAGTTACCGCGAACTTCCCTCCAGCAACCCGGCCGTGCTGGCCTTCGTCCGGGAGTACGAGGGTGACCTGGTCATGTGCGTCAACAACTTCTCCCGCTTCCCCCAGCCCACCGAGCTGGACCTGCGGCAGTACGGCGGACGCTATCCGGTCGAGCTGATCGGCGGGGTCCGCTTCCCCTCGATCGGCGAGTGGCCGTACCTGCTCACCCTCGCCGGCCACGGCTTCTACTGGTTCCAGCTGCGCAGGCCCGGAGCGCAGTAACGATCCATCAGCTTCATCCGTATGCCGGGGCGCGCGGGCCGCGTCGCACGCCCCCTCGGGATCGCGCACTCCCACGTACGGAGAACAGCCCAACGAGCACCCACCCGCAGGCGTGACACCCGAGTGTCCCTCTCGCGTGCCGCCACAGCAGCGCCGCCGAAATCCGGAAGACTGGCGGGCCCGGCCAGACTGTCGGGCCGTCAGCCTGTCTCCGGGGAAAGGGAGCCATGTCGGAAATCTCCCGTTCTCAAGCCCACGCCCACCGGGACGCCGGCCCCGCGCCACGCGGCACGGGCGGACCGCACGGTGCCGCGGCCCGTGGCGCCGGGGCGCACGCCCCCGGGGCCCTGGGCAGCAGACCGCGCAGCAGTGCCTCGCTGGCGGTCGGAGAACTGGTCCAGGCCGCCCTGCCGCTGATCGCCGACTGGCTGCCCGGCCAGCGTTGGTACGCCGGGAAGGGGCAGGCCATCACCGGCCTGCGCCCGCTCACCGCCACCCCCCTGCTCACCGGTGATCCGGCGATGCTGCACCTGCTGCTCCGGGTCGAGCACGGCGGCGGCGCGGACATCTACCAGCTGCTGCTCGGCCTGCGCACCGAGGCGCCCGGCGGGATCGGCCCGGAGGCCCTGCTCGGCAGCCTCACCCACGGCCCGTACGACGGCGCCGCGCTGTACGACGCGGTGCACGACCCGGAGCTGACCGGCCGGCTGCTCGCCCACCTGGCCACCGCCGACCGCTTCGGCCCGCTCTCGTTCCGCCGCACCCCGGGCCCCGGCCTGCCCAGCGACCTGCCCGGCCGGGCCGGCACCGCGGAGCAGAGCAACACCTCGGTCATCTACGGCACCGCCTTCATCCTCAAGCTGTTCCGCCGGATCAGCCCCGGCACCAACCCGGACCTGGAACTGTCACTGGCGCTGTCGCGGGCCGGGAGCACCCGGATCCCCCGGGTCGCGGCCTGGTTCGAGAGCCGGATGGAGGGCGCCGAGCCGGCCACCCTGGGTCTGCTGCAGCGCTTCCTGCCGGACGCCGAGGACGGCTGGGAGCTGGCCCTCGACCAGGTGGCCCGGCTCAAGGGCGACCCCAGCCCGGGCAACTTCGCGGTCGAGGCGCACCGGCTCGGCCGGGCCACCGCCGAGGTGCACCGGGTACTGGCCCGCGCGCTGCCGGTAGCCCGGCTGGACCGCGAGCAGACCGGCCGGCTGGCCACCGCGATGGCCGAGCGGCTGGACGTGGCGGCCACCGCCGTCCCCGCCCTGCGCCGCTACCGGCCGGCCCTGCACGCCGCCTTCCGACAGCTGACCGCCGACCACCTGACCGGGCTGCCGGTGCAGCGGATCCACGGTGACCTACACCTGGGCCAGGCGATGCGCACCCCACACGGCTGGGTGCTGCTCGATTTCGAGGGCGAGCCGGCCAAGACGGTGGCGGAGCGCCGGCTGCCGCAGCCGGCGCTCCGTGACGTCGCGGCCATGCTGCGCTCCTTCGACTACGCCGCCGCCCACCTGCTGGCCGGAGCCGACCCGGACCCGCAGCTGGCACATCTCGCGGCCAGCTGGGCAGCCCGCAACCGGACCGCCTACTGCGCGGGCTACACCGCGGCCGGCGGCATCGACCCGGGCGGCTGCCCGGAGCTGCTGCGGGCGCTGGAGATCGACAAGGCGGTGTACGAGGTGGTGTACGAGGCACGGCACCGGCCGGGCTGGCTGCCGATCCCGCTCACCGCGATCCACCGGCTCGCCACCGCCCCCTGACCGTCCACACCCCACCCGCCGGACCACCCCACCCGCTCGCCGATCCGCCCCCTGCCAGGAGGACGCCGCCGTGGCCCCGCTCGACCGAACCAACCCGACCGTGCCCGCCACCTTCCTCCCGGCAGGCGGCCGGCGGCAGCGCACGGAGGCGCCCCGGCGACCCGCCGAACCGGACCCGGCCGCCCTGGCCGACCCCGCCGACGTCCCGGCCACCGCCGAGCCGCCCACCTCCGAACCGCCGACCGCCGAACCGCCCACCTCCGAACCGCCGACCGCCGAGCCGCCCACCTCCGAACCGGCTGCCACCACTGAGCCACCCGCGGCCCAGCCGCCCGCGGCCGGAGCCGACGGCACCGGGCTGGCCCTGCGACTGGCCGAAGCCCCGCTGCCGCCCGCCGAGATCGAGCGCCTGGTCAGCGGCGCGCACCACGACCCGCACGCCCTGCTCGGCGCCCACCCCACCGCCGGCGGCACCGCGATCCGGGTGCTCCGCCCGCTGGCCGAGCAGGTCACCGTGGAGACCCCGTACGGACCGGCCGAGCTGACCCACCAGCAGTCCGGTCTCTTCACCGGCCTGCTGCCCGGCCCGGCGATCCCGGCCTACCGGCTGCGGGTCGGCTACCCCGGCTGCGAGCCGCTGCTCCAGGACGACGGCTACCGCACCCCGCCCACCCTCGGCGAGCTGGACCTGCACCTGATCCAGGAGGGGCGGCACGAGCAGTTGTGGCGGGCACTGGGCTCGCACGTGCGGACGGTGGACGGGGTGACCGGCACCGCGTTCGCGGTCTGGGCGCCGAACGCGGTCGGGGTCCGCCTGGTGGGCGACTTCAACCACTGGGACGGCACCGGCCACCCGATGCGCTCGCTCGGCTCCTCCGGGGTCTGGGAGCTGTTCGTGCCCGGGCTCGGCGACGGAACGCTCTACAAGTACGAACTGCGCACCCGGGACGGCCGGTTGCAGCAGAAGGCGGACCCACTGGCGCGCGCCGCGCAGTGCCCACCGGAGACCGCATCGGTGGTACACACCTCCAACTACCGCTGGCAGGACGCCGACTGGCTGGCCAACCGGGGCAAGGTGCCGCACCACCTGGGCCCGATGTCGATCTACGAGGTCCATCTCGCCTCCTGGCGGCCCGGGTTGAGCTACCGCCAGCTGGCCGAGGAGCTGCCCGCGTACCTACGCCAACTGAGCTTCACGCACGTCGAGTTCATGCCGGTGATGGAGCACCCCTTCGGCGGCTCCTGGGGCTACCAGGTCTCCGGCTTCTACGCGCCGACCGCGCGGCTCGGCTCCCCGGACGACTTCAGGCACCTGGTCGACTCGCTGCACCGGGCCGGGATCGGGGTGATCGTCGACTGGGTGCCGGCCCACTTTCCCAAGGACGACTTCGCGCTCGCCCGGTTCGACGGCGAGCCGCTGTACGAACCGGCCGACCCGCTGCGCGCGGAGCACCCGGACTGGGGGACGCTGGAGTTCGACTACGGGCGGCGCGAGGTACGCAACTTCCTGGTGGCGAACGCGGTTTACTGGTGCGAGGAGTTCCACGTCGACGGGCTGCGGGTGGACGCGGTCGCCTCGATGCTCTACCTCGACTACTCCCGCGAGGGCGGCCAGTGGAGCCCCAACCAGTTCGGCGGCCGGGAGAACCTGGACGCCGCCTCGTTCCTCCAGGAGATGAACGCCACCGTCTACCGCCGCTGCCCCGGCGTGGTGACCATCGCCGAGGAGTCCACCGCCTGGAACGGGGTGACCCGGCCGACCGACAGCGGCGGGCTGGGCTTCGGCCTGAAGTGGAACATGGGCTGGATGCACGACTCGCTGGTCTACCTGTCCAAGGAGCCGGTGCACCGCAAGTACCACCACAACGAGATGACCTTCTCGATGGTGTACGCCTACTCCGAGAACTACGTGCTGCCCATCTCGCACGACGAAGTGGTGCACGGCAAGCAGGCGCTGGTCTCCAAGATGCCCGGCGACTGGTGGCAGCGACGCGCCAACCACCGCGCCTACCTGGGCTTCATGTGGGCCCATCCGGGCAAGCAACTACTGTTCATGGGACAGGAGTTCGCGCAGGGCGCGGAGTTCCACCATGAATCCGGGCCGCAGTGGTGGGTGCTGGCGGACGACTGGCCGGCCGCCCCGGACCACCTCGGCGTGCGGCGGCTGGTCGGCGACCTCAACGGCACGTACCTGGCCACCCCCGCGCTCTGGGAGCGGGACACCGTCCCCGAGGGCTTCAGCTGGCTGGACGGCGGCGCCGCCGACGACAACCTGTTCAGCTTCGTCCGGTACGCCGCCGACGGCAGCCCGCTGGTGGCCGTCTGCAACTTCTCCCCGGTGGTCCGGCAGGGCTACCGGATCGGCCTGCCCACCCTCCCCGGCGACCGGCGGCTGTGGAGCGAGGTGCTCAACACCGACGCCGAGCGGTACGGCGGCAGCGGGGTCGGCAATCCCCGGCTCACCGCGGAACCGGTGGAGTGGAACGGCCGCCCGTACAGCGCCGAGCTGACCCTGCCGCCGTTGGCCACCTGCTGGTTCCGGCCCGCCTGAGCCGCTGCCCGCGCCCGGCCGCCGGAGGAGGGTGCCCCCGGCGGCCGGGCCGCTCCGCCGCGCCGACCGGGACCTTCGTCCCTCGCCACGAGACCTTCGTCCCTTGCTTCGCGCAGCCTCATCCGCAATGCGAACAGGAAGGCGAAATGCGAAGGTAGGCTCGAACCGAGTTCCGGCCCGGATCGCGCCGGACGGCACCCAGCAGCGAACGGAGAGACTCGCGTGGCGCGCAGCGTGTACGTGGCCGGAATCGACCGAGGGGACGGCCGGCAGGCTGTCGAACTCGGGGTCATGGAAATGCTCACCCGCCAGGTGGACCGGGTCGGCGTCTTCCGTCCGCTGGTACACGCGCCCGGACCGGGTGAGCCCGGCAGCGACCACGTGGTCGAACTGCTGCGGGCCCGCTACCGGCTGGACCTGCCGGCCACCGACCTCTACGGCCTCGGCTACGAGGAGGCCGCCGCGCTGGAGGCCGCCCAGGGCCAGGACGAGCTGGTCAGCACCCTGGTCGACCGGTTCCGCGCGCTGGAGCGCAAGTGCCAGGCGGTGCTGGTGCTCGGCACCGACTTCGCGGACACCAACATCCCCGACGAGCTGGCCTTCAACGCCCGGCTCGCCAACGAGTTCGGCGCCGCGGTGCTCCCGGTGGTCGGCGGCCACGACGAGGACCCGGAGGCGGTGATCGCCGAGGTGCTGGGCGCCCACCGGGCCTACACCGACCTCGGCTGCGCGACCCTGGCGATGATCGCCAACCGGGTCGTGCCGGGCGCCAAGCAGCAGGTGCTGCGCGGGCTGAACGGCAAGCTGTCGGTGCCCGCCTACGTGATCCCCGAGGAGCCGGCGCTGGCCGCGCCGACCGTGGCGCAGCTGATCGAGGCGACCTCCGCCGAGGTGCTGCTCGGCGACGCGGCGGGGCTGGCCCGGGACGTCCGCGGCTTCGTCTTCGGCGGCGCGATGCTGCCCAGCTTCCTGCCCGCGCTGACCGAGGGCGCCCTGGTGGTCACCCCCGGGGACCGCGCCGACCTGCTGATCGGCTCGCTCGCCGCGCACGCGGCCGGCGCGCCGCCGATCGCCGGTGTGCTGCTGACGCTCGGCGAGCACCCCGGCCCGGACGTGATGGCACTGGCCGCCCGACTCGCCCCGGGCACGCCGGTGGCCGTCGTCCCCGGGACCAGCTGGCCCACCGCGGCCACCCTCACCCACCTGGAGGGCAAGCTCGGCTCGGCCACCCCGCGGAAGGCCGAGATCGCCCTCGGCCTGTTCGAACTGCACGTGGACACCGTCGAGTTGACCAGCCGGATCGAGCTGAGCCGGTCCGAGCGGGTGACCCCGATGATGTTCGAGCACGCGCTGCTGGAGCGGGCCCGCGGCCGGCGCCGGCACGTGGTGCTGCCGGAGGGCACCGAGGAGCGGGTGCTGCGGGCCGCCGAGGTGCTGCTCCGCCGCAACATCTGCGACCTCACCCTGCTCGGCGAGGTGGAGGCGGTCCGCCGCAAGGCCGCGAGCCTGGGCATCGACCTGCCGCACGCCGAGGACACGGCGGCGCCGGGCGACCGGGCCCGGGCCCGGATCGTCGACCCGGCCACCAGCCCGCTGCGCCAGCGGTTCGCCGAGCTCTACGCCAAGCTCCGGGCGCACAAGGGGATGACCGTCGAGCTGGCCCTCGACGTCGTCACCGACGTCAGCTACTTCGGCACCCTGATGGTCCAGGAGGGGATCGCCGACGGCATGGTCTCCGGCGCGGTGCACTCCACCGCCGCCACCATCCGGCCGGCCTTCGAGGTGATCAAGACCTCGCCGGGCTCGGCGATCGTCTCCTCGGTCTTCTTCATGTGCCTGGCCGACCGGGTGCTGGTCTACGGCGACTGCGCGGTCAACCCAGACCCGGACGCCCAGCAGCTGGCCGACATCGCCATCCGGTCCGCCGAGACCGCCGCCCGGTTCGGCGTGGAGCCGCGGGTCGCGATGCTCTCCTACTCCACCGGTACCTCCGGCTCCGGCGCGGACGTGGACAAGGTCCGCAAGGCCACCGAGCTGGTCCGCTCGCTGCGGCCGGACCTGCCGGTGGAGGGCCCGATCCAGTACGACGCCGCGGTCGACCCGCGGGTGGCCGCCACCAAGCTGCCGGGCTCGACGGTCGCCGGGCGGGCGACCGTGCTGATCTTCCCCGACCTGAACACCGGCAACAACACCTACAAGGCCGTGCAGCGCTCGGCCGGCGCGGTGGCGGTCGGCCCGGTGCTGCAGGGGCTCCGCAAGCCGGTGAACGACCTCTCCCGGGGCGCGCTGGTGCAGGACATCATCACCACGGTGGCCATCACCGCCATCCAGGCCCTGACCTCCGAGACCGACTCCCCGACCCCGCAGACCGACTCGCAGAAGGAGGCGACCTCGTGACCGAGGCGACCCGCGTCCTCGTCCTCAACGCCGGCTCCTCGTCGGTCAAGTACCAGCTGATCGACATGGTCGACGGCGAGCGGCTGGCCGCCGGGCTGGTGGAGAAGATCGGCGAGCGCACCGGCCGGCTGGTGCACACCCCGCACGGAGCCCCGAGCCGCGAGGCCGTGCAGACCTTCCCGGACCACTCCAGCGCGCTGAAGGCGGTGGCCGAGGAGCTGGCCGAGGACGGCCACGGCCTGGACTCCCCCGAGCTGGCCGCGGTCGGCCACCGGGTGGTGCACGGCGGCAAGCGGTTCACCGCGCCGACCGTGATCACCGAGGAGGTGCTCACCGAGATCCGCCGGCTGGTCCCGGTCGCACCGCTGCACAACCCGGCCAACATCACCGGCATCGAGGTGGCCCGCTCGCTGCGGCCCGACCTGCCGCAGGTGGCGGTCTTCGACACCGCCTTCCACACCACCGTGCCGGAGCACGCGGCCCGCTACGCGATCGACCAGAAGACCGCCGACCAGCACCGGGTGCGCCGCTACGGCTTCCACGGCACCTCGCACCAGTACGTCTCCCGGGCCACCGCGCGGCTGCTCGGCAAGGACGCGGCCGAGGTCAACGTGATCGTGCTGCACCTGGGCAACGGCGCCTCCGCCTCGGCGGTGGCCGGCGGGGTCTGCGTGGACACCTCGATGGGCCTCACCCCGCTGGAGGGCCTGGTGATGGGCACCCGTTCCGGTGACCTCGACCCCGGGGTGATCTTCCACCTGCACCGGGTCGGCGGGCTCTCCATCGACGAGATCGACGATCTGCTCAACCGCCGCAGCGGCCTGCTGGGCCTGTGCGGCGACAACGACATGCGCGAGATCATCCGCCGCAAGGAGGCGGGCGACCAGGACGCCGCGCTGGCCTTCGACGCCTACGTCCACCGGCTGCGCAAGTACCTCGGCGGCTACTACGCGGTGCTCGGCCGGGTGGACGCGATCGCCTTCACGGCCGGCGTCGGCGAGAACGCGGCCCCCGTCCGGGCCGCCGCCACCGCCGGCCTGGAGGAGCTGGGGATCGTGGTGGACCCGGAGCTGAACTCGGTGCGCTCGTCCTCGGCCCGGGTCATCTCACCGGAGTACGCCCGGGTGGCGGTCGCCGTGGTGCCCACCGACGAGGAGCTGGAGATCGCCCAGCAGGCCTTCGCCCTGGTTCGCGAGGGCTAGCCGCCCAAGGCATCGGAGCTTCGTCCCAATCCCGGGGAATAACTCATACGGATAGGATCATCCATATGCGCCGAGCGAAAATTGTCTGCACCCTGGGTCCGGCGACGGACTCGTACGAACAGCTCAAGGCCATCGTCGAAGCGGGCATGAACGTCGCCCGCCTCAACATGAGCCACGGCTCCCACGCGGAGCACGAGGAGCGGTACCGCAAGGTCCGCCAGGTGTCCGAGGACACCCACCGCACGATCGGCGTGCTGGCCGACCTGCAGGGCCCCAAGATCCGTCTGGCGACCTTCGCCAACGGCCCGGTGACCGTTGACAACGGCGACACGTTCACCATCACCACCGAGGACGTCCCCGGTGACCAGCACATCTGCGGTACCACCTACAAGGGCCTGCCCGGCGACGTGAAGCCCGGCGACCCGATCCTGATCAACGACGGCGTCATCGCCCTGGAGGTCGTCAGCGTCGACGGCCCGCGGGTGAAGACCGTGGTGGTCGAGGGCGGGGTGCTCTCCAACAACAAGGGGATCAACCTGCCCGGCGCGGCGGTCAACGTGCCGGCGCTCTCCGAGAAGGACAAGGACGACCTGCGGTTCGCGCTGCGGCTCGGCGTCGACATGGTCGCGCTCTCCTTCGTCCGCAACGCCGCCGACATCCACGACGTGCACAAGGTGATGGACGAGGTCGGCATCCGCGTCCCGGTCATCGCCAAGATCGAGAAGCCGCAGGCCGTCGAGGCGATGGAGGAGATCGTCCTCGCCTTCGACGCGGTCATGGTGGCCCGCGGCGACCTCGCCGTGGAGTACCCGCTGGAGCGGGTGCCGCTGGTGCAGAAGCAGCTGATCACGCTCTGCCGGCGGAACGCCAAGCCGGTGATCGTCGCCACCCAGATGATGGAGTCGATGATCCACGCCTCCCGGCCGACCCGCGCCGAGGCCTCCGACGTCGCCAACGCGATCCTGGACGGCGCGGACGCGGTGATGCTCTCCGCCGAGTCCAGCGTCGGCAAGTTCCCGGTCGAGACGGTCCGCACCATGAGCCGGATCTGCGAGACCGCCGAGGAGGAGCTGGCCCGCCAGGGCCTGCAGCCGCTCAACCCGGGCCGCAAGCCGCGCACCCAGGGCGGCTCGGTCGCCCGCGCCGCGTGCGAGCTGGGCGACTTCCTGAACGCCAAGGCGCTGGTGGCCTTCACCAAGTCCGGTGACACCGCTCGCCGGCTCTCCCGGTACCGCTCGCCGATCCCGGTGATCGCCTTCACCCCGGACGCCGCCACCCGCAACCAGCTCGCGCTGAGCTGGGGCGTCGAGGCGTACGTGACCGAGCAGGTGGCCACCACCGACGAGATGGTGGTCCAGGTCGACCAGGAGCTGCTCTCGATGAAGCGCCTGGCCGGTGGCGACACCGTGATCGTCACGGCCGGCTCCCCGCCCGGCATCCCGGGCAACACCAACATGGTCCAGGTCCACCACCTGGGCCAGCGCGCCGGCCTCTGAGGCCGGCCCGCCCCGAGTGACGGGGGGGGGGCCCCCCCGGGGGTGGGGGGGCCCCCCCTTCTTTTTGTTTGTTTCCCCCCCGTGCGGGGGGGTGGCGGTTGTGGGGGGTGTCGCGCGGGGGGGTGGGAGGTTGTCTAAACCGTCCGG
>NZ_JBVHLF010000006.1:160007-165898 GCF_055559155.1 Kitasatospora sp. NPDC024654 | reverse complement strand
CACCCCCCCCCCCCCCCCCTCCAACCCCTCCATCGCCCCCCCCCCCCTCTCCCCCCCCCCCCCCCCCCCCTCACTCCCGCCCCCCCCCCCCCCCGCTGCTCCCCCCCCCCCCCCCGCTTTCGGCGCGTTCTCAACTCCCGTATGGGGTGCTGTCGTTGTAGAGGTGCATGCCCGGGATGGTCAGGGTGCCGCCGAACTGGCCGGCCTGGACGGCGGTGACCCCGGTCATCGTCATGTCGATCGGGATCGGGATCGCGCCGATCAGGTCGTAGAGCCAGGTCGGGAGGGTGTCGGGGGTGAGGGTGATCGGGCCGAGGTCGGGCAGCGGGATGCCGTAGAGCGCGGAGAGGGTGCCGGTCAGGCTCTCCACGTACATGGTGATCGGCCCCTGGCGCATCGTCGACGTACTGCCGGGCGCGCCCTTGACGTGGAAGGTCTGGCCCGGGACCTCGATCGTCGACATGTCGAGATCGCCGATGTCGACCGAGCTGACGGTGAACTTGAGCACCCGCTTGGTCTGGCCGTCGGCCATCTGGACGTTGTAGACACCGCCGAAGACCGCACCGTAGAGCGCGAGCTTGCTGGAGCGCAGGGTCCAGTTCTGCTGCGGGACGATCTGGCCGGACGGGCTGTCGGCCGCGGCCACCTTGCTGGTGTCCACCGGGCAGAGCGGGGCCTTGTCGCCGGCCGCCAGCGCCTTCGCGGCGGCGGAGGGGGCCATCGAGCCGGTGGGGGTGGGGCTCGGGGTCGCCGGGGCCGTGGCGGAGGCGGAGGGAGATGCGCTCGGGGCGGCTGCGGGCTGGGTGGTGGCGGAGGCCGACGGGCTCGCGGACGGGCCGGGGGCGGGGGCCGCCGCCGGGGCGTCGGCTGAGCGCTGCTGGACGGGCGGCGGCGTCCGGGTCGCGGGCGGCTGGGCCGGCGCCGGGGTGGTCGGCGCGGCGGCGGCCGGCGCGGTGGGAGTCGGTGTGGGGCCGGGGGCGCCGCCGGTCTGCTGGTTCTGGTGGGTCGGGTCGAAGATCCCGGCGATGCCGCTGATGATGCCGCCGATCAGGTCCTGGCCGTGGTTCGGCTGCGCGGCGGCGGCCTGGACGACCTGGGTGGCGGCCGTCCGGTCGGCGGGGGTGACGAGCGCGGCATCGGTGGCGCTCTTGGCGGCGGGGCTCGGGGTCGTGCTGCCCCGGGCGCCGTCCGGCGCGGGGGCGGACGACCGGGACGGTGCCTGCGAGGCCGGGGACGAGGGGGACGGCGACGCCGAGGTCGCGCTCGGCTTCGGGTCCGGGACCGGCGTCAGCTGGCTCTTCGGCACCGGCGTGATGGCGACCGGGGTGTCCGGCGCGGTGCAGGAGGTCCCGGCGTTCGGGGTGACCGCGGCGGCCAGGTCCGGGGCCATGCTGCTGCCCATCAGCAGGGCGGTCGGCACGGCGGCGAAGGCGAGCAGCCGGGCCCGGTTGCGTCCGCCGCCACGCGGTGCCGCGTGGCGCGGACCGGCCGTCCGGTGCGGCACCGCCGGGGTCACCGCGTCGCCCTCCGACCGCGCGCTCACCGCTCCTCCCCCGGCTGCTCGGCGACCCCGGCGATGACCGCGGTGTCCGCGATGTCACCGGTGCCCGCGGCGGCCGTGGTCACCGGCAGGGCGGCGGCACCCGGCCCGGCCGGGAGCGGCTCGTCGGCGTCCGGCTTGAACGGCGCCCAGGCGCAGAGCATCCCACCGCCGATCAGCCCCGGGATCAGCCCCATCATGAAGCCGCCGAGGTTGGAGACCGGGATCGAGATCAGCGCCAGGATGGTGACCGCGACCCCGCAGAAGATCCGCACCAACGGCTGGAACCAGACGGTGACCCCCAGCACCATCATCAGCAGTCCGATGATCAGCGAGCCGGCTCCGGCGGTGGTCGCCATCGCCACGGTCAGCCCACCGAGGGTCAGGTGGGCGTACGGGAAGTAGAGGATCGGTAGGCCGCCGATCATGGCCAGCAGGCCGCCCCAGAACGGGCGGCTCCGGCGCCAGGCGCGGAACCTCCGTTGCAGTCGGGTGAACCCGTCGACGTCGGCGTCCGCGGGCCACTCCTCGGCAGTTGCGCTGGTCACGATGGAACTCCTCGTTGGTGGGTCCGAGGGAGGAACTGTGGGGGTGGGGGGGGGGGGGGGGGGGGGGGGGGGGGACAAGCCGGAAGAAAAAAAAAAGCCGCAACGGCAGGTGGGCGAGGGGGGGGGGGGGCGGAGATGATGCGGTGGGGGTGCAGCTGGGGGCGGGGGGGGCCGGGGGGGGGCGGGGTGCCCCGGGGGGGGGGGGGGGGGGGCTCCCCCCCCCCCCCCCCCCCCCCCCCCCCCCCCCCCCCCCCGCCGGGACCGACTGACCGCCGGCCTCGGGGCCGCCCGTGGGGGCCGGCGCGGCCGACGGCCGGTCCGGCTCCCCGTCAGGGGCGGCTCAGTAGCACTCGACGCCGGTGCCGGAGCCCTGCTTGATATTCAGCTTCAGGCCGTTGAGCGTGAAGGTGCCGGCCGAGGTGGCCCAGGCGGTCTGCTGGACGTTGGTCAGGTCGGCGCTGCTGGCCGACTGCGCGAAGCCCGTGGCACCGCTCGGCAGCCCGGTGCCCTGGTGGCTCTTCCAGCCCTGGACGGCGGTGCCCTGCAGGGTGGAGGCGTCCTGGCCGATGTTGATGTTCTGGAAGGTGGCGTCCGCGTTCAGCTGGTTCAGGTCGATCAGCAGGTTGCTGGCCGTGACCGGCTTGTTCGGGTCCTGACCGGCGTTCAGCACCAGGGTCCACTTGCCGAGCGGGCCGAGGTCGGTCACCACGGACTGGCACAGGTTGTTGATGGTGGCCGTGTCGAAGGCCGAGACGGCGACCACGTGCGGGGTGCCGTTGCTCTCCACGTCCACCGAGCCGAACTGGGCGAAGTTCGTGCCGTGCAGGTGGTCGGTGGTGACCTTGAAACTCTGGCCGGAGACGCTGAACGACGCGGCCAGCGCGCTGTCGGCGATGCTCAGGCCGATGCCGGCGGTGGCGGCGATGCTGGGCACCATGACGAGGGCGAAGCGCTTCCAGCGGGTCTTGCCATAAGTCTTGGACATGCGTGTCCTCCTTCTCGGACGTACATCTCCGGACCGGTCCGGCACCCGTGGCGCCGATCCCGTCCTGGGATGGGAGAGAGCTACGTCCTCGGTAGCGGAGAGCGCCGTCGCCGACTCCGGGCGCGGACCGCGGCTGCGGGCCACTCCCGTCCCTGCGCCGCTCGCCCGGAAGGGCGGGCGGGCACGATCGGCGACATCGACGATCACCCCCGAGCGACAACCAGACGGCCGCGCGGGGCTGCGCGACCGGAGAAAGGACAGGATCCGCCGTGGGCCGCGGATACCCCCCTGCCCTCTCAACCGCCGAACGGTTCCGGCGGTTACCCGGTGGGGATCCCGCACTCCTGCCGTCCAGTGGGTGACCGGGGGCGGAAAAGTGAGGGACCAGGCGTGGCCGATCGTGCTGTAATCACGGCCGAAGCACAAGAGGTTCATTACTGACGGGTAATCCAACAGTCGACCCGGCGGACGGTGAACCAGACATGACATCGACGCAGCGTGACGTCACATGGGGTTCGCACCGCGGAAATCTGCTGGAAATACGGAGGAAAGCACAGTGGGCGATCACCCAAGGTGATCGCCCACTGATGTTGTCAAGATTTGATAAAGCTGACGGTGCGATGCCGAAATGTCGGCAAATCACCGGCGACACCGCAGGTCACCGACCGTGCCATCGAGCCAGCCTGACGGCCCGTCAGCGGAGGTCTAGAAGAGCACCCGGGCCAGCGCGGTGCGGGCCGCGGTCACCCGCGGGTCCTCCGGGCCGATCACCTCGAAGAGCTCCAGCAGCCGGAGCCTGGCGGTGTCCCGGTCGGCGCCGGCGGTCCGGCCGACGGTGTCCACCAGGCGCCCGAAGGCGTCCTCGACGTGACCGCCCACCAGGTCCAGGTCGGCCGCGTCCAGCTGGGCGGCGACGTTCTTCGGGTCCTGCGCCGCCGCGTTCCGGACCGCCTGCGGGTCCAGCCCCTCCACCCGGCGCAGCAGCTGGGCCTGGGCCAGGCCCAGCTGGGCCTCGGTGTTGCCGGGCTGGTCGGCGAGCACGTTCTGGTAGGCCTGGATGGCGCCGCCCAGGTCACCGCGGTCCAGCGCCTCGTGCGCGGCGTTCAGCGCCGGGTCCTGCGGCGCCGCGTAACCGGCCGTCGGGCCGCCCTCGGCGGGCAGCCCCGCGCCGGTACCGCCGACGATGCCGAAGCGCTGCTCGGCCACCTGGATCAGCTGGTCCAGGATCTTGCGGACGTTGGCCTCGTTCTCGGCTCCCTGGAAGAGCGGCACCAGCTGGCCGGCCACCACGGCCATCACCGCGGGGATGCCCTGGATGCCGAACTGCTGCGCGATCAGCTGGTTGGCGTCGACGTCGATCTTGGCGAGCACGATCCGGCCGGCGTACTCCTCGGCCAGCCGCTCCAGGATCGGGCTGAGCTGCTTGCACGGGCCGCACCACTCGGCCCAGAAGTCGACGACCACCGGGACCTCGGTGGAGCGCTGGACCACCTCGTCCTCGAAGGTGGCCTCCGTGACGTCGACCACCAGCGGGTAGCCGGCGGTCGGGACCTCGACACCGGCCGCCTCGGCGGCCGCGTTCTGCCGGGCCCGCTCGGCCCGGGCCTGCTCGGCCTTCTGCGCGGCCTCACCGGCCGCCTTCACCGCGGCGAGGTCGACCGCTCCACGCAGGGCGGCGCTGTTCAGATGCGTGTTCCGTGGCTGCATGACACCATCCTCCCCCGTCCGCGACCCTGCCGAGCGCCATCCGCCGGGAAAGTCCGCCGTGGGCGTCCTCGCCCGGTCCGGCGGCCGTCCCGGCGACGGCCGATCCCCTGGTAGCCGTTCCCGCTGCGGCGCGGATCCCCACCCGCGCCTCGCGCCCGACCCCTCCCACAGGGCCGGCGCATGGTTGCCGCTCTATTCGCTACGGGTCGTAGCGTATCTGGACCCGCACCCCTCGCCGCAAGTCCCCCCGGGGCCGGCGGGACGTGACGTGCCCCACTTTCGCGGTCGCCGTTTCGTCGATACGGTTACCAGCCCCACCCAGAAGCTACTCACGAGTACTCAGCTGCTCAAGAGCACACCAGCGCAAGGAGCCCCGGTGGCCACCCTCCCACCCCGACCCGCGCGCGCGAAGGGCCGCCCGCGCAGCGCCGCCGCCGACCGCGCGATCCTCGACGCGACCCGGGAGGCGCTGGCCGAACTCGGCTGGGGCGGGCTCACCATCGGCCACGTGGCCACCCGGGCCGGGGTCGCCAAGACCACCCTCTACCGGCGCTGGCCGTCCAAGAACGAGCTGGTGGTGGACGCCGTCGCGAGCCTCTTCGACGAGCTGGAGATGGCCGACCTGGGCAGCCTGCAGGCCGACATGGAGGCGGTGGTGGCGCAGTTCGCCGCGCTGCTGGTCCGGCCGGAGAGCCAGGCCGCCCTGCTCGCGCTGTTCGCCGAGGGCAGCCGCGACCCGGAGCTGCGCCGGCGGATCCGCGAGCGGATCGTCGATCCGCAGAAGCGGCTGGTGCGCCAGGGGCTGTCCCAGGCGCTGGATCGCGGCGAGCTGACCCGGGACCGGGACGAGGCGGTGGCGGCCGAGCACATCGACATCATCTTCGACACCATCGCGGGGACGGTGGAGCACCGGATCCTGGTGACCGGGCAGCCGGCCACCCAGGAGTGGATCCGGCGGTTCACCACGCTGCTGCTCACCCCCGGGCTGGACAGCACGGGTTGACAGCCGGGGGGGGGGGGGGGGGGGGGGGGGGGGGTCGGGGGGGGGGGGGGGGGGGGGGGGGGGGACGCCCCCGGTGTGGGTGTCTGGTAGGAGAGGTGTGGGATTCCG
>NZ_JBVHLF010000006.1:139405-159997 GCF_055559155.1 Kitasatospora sp. NPDC024654 | reverse complement strand
TTGTTCAACCCCGGGGCTCGGGGATCCCAGCAGGTCGACTTCCAGCGCCCGGGTTCGGGAGGATCAGAAACCCGCCGGCTCCCGGTAGACACCCCACTCCGCACGCAGCGCGTTGCAGATCTCGCCCAGCGTCGCCTCGGCCCGCACCGCCCGCAGCATCGGCGGGATCATGTTCTCGCCGCTCCGGGCCGCCGCCAGCATCGCGTCCAGCCCGGCCTTGACGGCCACCTCGTCGCGCCGTGCCTTGCGCTCGCGCAGCACCCGGACCTGCTCGCGCTCCACCTCGTGGCTGACCCGGAGGATCTCCAGCTCCTTGGTGACCGTGCCCGGGTGACAGTTGACGCCGACCACCCGCTTGTCGCCCTTCTCCACACCCTGTTGGTACGCGAAGGCGGCCTCGGCGATCTCGCTCATGAACCAGCCCTCCTCGATCCCGCGCAGGATGCCGGCGGTCATCGGGCCGATCGGGTGGTCGGCCGAGCCCTTGGCCAGGATCCGGGCGAAGATGCTCTCCGCCTGCTGCTCGATCCGGTCGGTCAGCGCCTCGACGTACCACGAACCGCCCAGCGGGTCGGCCACGTTGGCCACCCCGGTCTCCTCCATCAGCACCTGCTGGGTGCGCAGCGCGATCTCCGCGGCCTGCTCGGACGGCAGCGCCAGGGTCTCGTCCAGGGCGTTGGTGTGCAGCGAGTTGGTGCCGCCGAGCACCGCCGAGAGCGCCTCCACGGCGGTGCGGACCACGTTGTTGTAGGGCTGCTGGGCGGTCAGCGAGACACCGGCGGTCTGGGTGTGGAAGCGCAGCCACTGCGCCTTGTCGGTCTTCGCGCCGTACGCCTCGCGCATCCAGCGCGCCCAGATCCGGCGCGCCGCGCGGAACTTGGCGATCTCCTCGAAGAAGTCCAGGTGGGCGTCGAAGAAGAAGGACAGGCCGGGCGCGAAGACGTCCACGTCCAGGCCGCGGGAGAGGCCCAGCTCGACGTAGGCGAAGCCGTCGGCGAGGGTGTAGGCGAGCTCCTGCGCGGCCGTCGCGCCGGCCTCCCGGATGTGGTAGCCGGAGACCGAGAGCGGCTTGTACGCCGGGATCCCCTCGGCACAGTGCGCCATCAGGTCGCCGATCAGGCGCAGGTGCGGCTCGGGGGCGAAGAGCCACTCCTTCTGCGCGATGTACTCCTTGAAGATGTCGGTCTGCAGCGTGCCGTTGAGCACCGCCGGATCGACGCCCTGCCGCTCGGCGGCCACCAGGTACATGCAGAAGATCGGGACGGCCGGGCCGCTGATCGTCATCGAGGTGGTGACGTCGCCCAGCGGGATGGAGTCGAACAGCACCTCCATGTCGGCGGCCGAGTCGATCGCCACGCCACAGTGGCCGACCTCGCCGAGCGAGCGGGCGTCGTCCGAGTCGTACCCCATCAGGGTGGGCATGTCGAAGGCGACCGAGAGGCCGCCGCCGCCCGCCGCCAGGATCATCTTGTAACGCTCGTTGGTCTGCCGGGCGTTGCCGAAGCCGGCGAACTGGCGGATGGTCCAGGTCCGCCCCCGGTAGCCGGTCGGGTGCAGACCACGGGTGAACGGGTACTCGCCCGGCCAGCCGATCCGCTCGAACCCCTCGTACGGCTGCCCGGCCGGCGGGCCGTAGACGGGCTCCACCTGATCGCCCGAGAGCGTGGTGAAGTCCGCGTCGCGCTTGCGGGCGCTGTCGTACCGCTGCTGCCAGCGCTGCCTGCCGCGCTCGATCTCCTCGGCGTCCATGAGCCCCGCTCCCGGTCGATGGTAGGACGTCCTAATAATTTACTCGGACGTCCAACTACTTGTCGATGAGCAATGCCCGCAAAACGCCGACGGCCCGCGCCTGCGTCGCAGGGCGCGGGCCGCCATTCCGCCGGCAGCGGTTCGTGGGATCAGGCGCCGACCGGCTGCTCGACGGGCGCCGGAGCCTTGGCGGCGGCCACGTCGCGCATCAACCGGCGCTCGGCGAAGAACGAGGCGAACGGGATGCAGCCGGCCGCCAGCGTGAAGAGCATCCGGCCCATCGGCCACTTGAGCTTCTGGCCGAGCATGAAGGTCACCACGAAGTAGGCCAGGTACAGGTAGCCGTGCAGCATCGCGACGTACATGGTGGCCTGCGCACCGGTGTCGAAGCCGTACTTCGCGATGATGAAGCAGCAGAAGATCAGCAGCGCGCAGCCGGTCGCGATGGCCAGGGCGCGGTACCAGGCCAGCAGGGGGGTGGGCTTCATAGGTGGTCGCCTCGCTTGGCAAGATCGTCCGGTACGTCCGGATCCGCGTACCGCTCACCCGAGGGTAACCGGCGGTTCCTCGGCCCCCGAACCGGGGCCTACTCCTCCGGCGCGGCGAAGTCGCCGGCCGCCACCCGCAGCGGCCTGAGCAGGTCGAACACCTGTCGGCACTGCTCGGCGTCATAGGACTCCAGGCCGAACTCGATGGCCATCAGCTCCCGGGTGGCCTGCTCGACCACCGTCCGACCGCGGTCGGTGATCGCCGCCAGCACGCCCCGGCCGTCCAGCGGGTTGGGCCGCCGGGAGACCAGGCCGGCCTTCTCCAGCCGGTCCACCGTGTTGGTCACGCTGGTCGGGTGGACCATCAGCCGCTCGCCGATCTTGGAGAGCGAGAGCTCACCGGTCCGGCTGAAGGTGAGCAGCACCAGCGCCTCGTAGCGGGCG
Source organism: Kitasatospora sp. NPDC024654 (assembly GCF_055559155.1). Classification (NCBI taxonomy): domain Bacteria; kingdom Bacillati; phylum Actinomycetota; class Actinomycetes; order Kitasatosporales; family Streptomycetaceae; genus Kitasatospora; species Kitasatospora sp. NPDC024654. Next base: position 157,316 of record NZ_JBVHLF010000006.1, on the reverse strand, counting down.
AAGGTCAGCCCGTACGGCTTGACCACCGCGTCGACCCGGGCCAGCAGGATCTGGTGGGCGCGCATCACCGAGGTGATCGCCGCCATCGCCGGGGCGTCGCCGAAGCGGCGGCTCCACAGCTCGTCGGCGCGGGCGATCGGGTCGAAGGCGAGAGCGAGGGGTTTGGCCACCTCCTCACCGTACCGGCGGGGCACCCTCACCCGATCGGCCGACCGCATGATGGGACCGGTCGCGGAGCGACCCGCCTCAGGCGGCGGCCTTGACCGCGGCGGCCGGCGCGCCCTCGCCGCGCTCCTCCTTGGCCAGCATCCGCTCGGCGAAGAACCCGCCGGTCGGCAGCACCGAGAGCACGAAGAGCAGCGCCGCCCGCTTGCCGGTCCAGCCCTGCTTCTGCCAGGCCAGGCCCCAGAACGCGACGTACGCGATGAAGAGCATGCCGTGGATCATGCCCATGACCGGGACCGCGTTGAAGCTGGTGGTGCGCTTCAGTACCGAGCAGATCAGCAGGAGTATGAACGAGAGGCCTTCGGGGCCGGAGACGAGGCGCAGGCGGTGGGCGGCGCTGTTCTTCATGACGGGGTACCTCACAGGGCGGCGGGGGCTTGTGAACGGGCGCACAAGCCGGTCGGCCCATTATCACCAGCCACCTCGACCGGACCGACGCCAGGGGGCGTGGGGTGGCCGGAATCACAGCCTTCGAACAGCGGCTCGCTATCCTCTTCCCGCACGGCCCGAGCGGGCCACGAACCACGGGGGAGCACCACCATGTTCAAGCGGGACTGGGATCGCCGGACCTGCGCCAGGCGCGGCCACACCACCTACGCGCCGACCGAGCCGGAGCCGCGGCAGCGGCTGCACACCGCCACCGCGCACGGCGACGCCTGGCGCTGCCTGCGCTGCGGCGACTTCACCCTCGGCGCCCCGCACGGCTCGGGACCGGCCGCCGACGCGCCGCTGGTCCCGCGCGGCAAGGCGCTGCGCGACCTGTTCGTGCTGCGCTTCCTGGCCGTCGAGCGGGTGCTGCGCGGGATCCTGATCGTCCTGGCCGCCTGGGCGGTGTGGAAGTTCTCCAACAGCCAGGACGCCGTGCAGCGGCTGTTCGACCAGGACCTGACGGTCTTCAGGCCGGTCGCCGACCACTTCCACTACGACCTCAACCACTCCCCCGTGGTCGACACCATCCGCAAGACCTTCAGCTACCAGAAGAAGACCCTGGTGATCGTCGCCGTGGCGCTGCTGGCCTACGCGCTGATCGAGCTGGTCGAGGGGGTCGGACTCTGGCTGGGCCGACGTTGGGCCGAGTACCTGACGGTGGTCGCCACCGCCGCCTTCCTGCCGCTGGAGGGCGAGGAGCTGACCCACCACGTGACCGCGTTCAAGGTGGTCACGCTGCTGATCAACGTGCTGGCGGTGGTCTGGATCCTGGTCTCCAAGCGGCTGTTCGGGCTGCGCGGCGGCGTGGTGGCCTTCGAGGCCGCGCGGCACTCCGCCTCGCTGCTGGAGATCGGGCGGGCCGCCGGCGAGCCGGTCGCATCGCGCTGAGCCGATCCATGTCACTCGTTCGAGTGAATCCGAGCCTCGGGCGGATCACCTCGGGAAGATAGTAGAATGTTGAACTAGTTCGCGTATCATGGTCGGTATGGATACGCACGCCACCGGGCCGGCGGAGCAGCAGGCCGCCACGGACGGCTCCGCCGTCGACGACACCCCCTGGCTGACCGCCCGGGAGCAGCGGCTGTGGCGCGCCCACCTGGAGGTCAGCAAGCTGCTGGAGTACCAGCTCAGCCGCGAACTCCAGCCGCACAACCTGGCGATCAACGACTACGAGATCCTGGTCGTGCTCTCCGAATCGCCCCAGCGGCGGATGCGGATGACCGACCTGGCCGCCGCCACCCTGCAGTCCAAGAGCCGGCTCTCACACCAGATCACCCGGATGGAGAGCGCCGGCCTGGTGCTCCGTCAGGAGTGTCCGGGCGACCGCCGGGGCCTCTACGCCCACCTCACCGACCAGGGCTGGGAGACCCTGCGGAAGGTCGCGCCGGACCACGTCCGCAGCGTCCGGGCGCACTTCGTCGACCTCTTCGACCACGACCAGATCGACGCCATGTACGAGGCGCTGGCCCCGATCGCCGAGCACCTGCGCGGGCTGCGCGGCCGCGGGTAGGCCCGGGGGCCTACGCCTGGTCGGTCAGGCCCGCCACCAGCAGGTCCGCCGCGCCGTACGGGTCCAGCTCGCCGCCCGCCACCTTCTCCGCCAACGCGTCCAGGTGCCGGTCCCCGTGCAGGTCACCGATCCTGGCCCGCAGCGCGACCAGCGCGATCGCCTCGATCTCCGCCGCCGCCCGACGCCGACGACGGGCCGTCAACTCGCCGCCGGCCGCCAGCCAGGCGTGGTGCTTCTCCAGCGCCTCGACCAGCTCGTCCACGCCCTCGCCGCGGGCCGCCACGGTCTTGACGATCGGCGGCCGCCAGTCCCCCGGCTCACGCGCCTCGCCCAGGCCCAGCATGTGGCTCAGCTCCCGGGCGGTCGCGTCCGCGCCGTCCCGGTCGGCCTTGTTGACCACGAAGACGTCGCCGATCTCCAGGATCCCGGCCTTGGCGGCCTGGATCCCGTCACCCATCCCGGGGGCCAGCAGCACCACCGTGGTGTCGGCCTGCGCGGCCACCTCGACCTCGGACTGCCCGACCCCGACCGTCTCCACCAGGATCACGTCGCAGCCCGCCGCGTCCAGCACCCGCAGCGCCTGCGGCGCGGCCCAGGAGAGCCCGCCCAGGTGGCCGCGGGTGGCCATCGAGCGGATGAAGACGTCCGGATCGGTGGCGTGGTCCTGCATCCGCACCCGGTCGCCCAGCAGCGCGCCGCCGGAGAACGGCGAGGACGGGTCGACCGCCAGCACGGCGACCCGCTTGCCGGCCCGCCGGTAGGCCGCCACCAGTGCCGAGGTCGAGGTGGACTTGCCCACCCCGGGCGAACCGGTCAGCCCGACCGTGTAGGCGTGCCCGGTGTGCGGGGCGAGCGCGGCCATCGCCTCGCGCAGCTGCGGAGCGTCGTTCTCGACCAGCGAGATCAGCCGGGCCACCGCGCGCGGGCGCCCGGCGCGGGCCTGCTCGACCAGCGTCGGCACATCGATCATGGAGGTTCCGTCTCTTCCGGTCGGGCCGGTGCCCCCCGGCGGGGGCGCCGGCCGTGGCGCTCTGTGGGGCCCGGCCCGGGTCAGGCCTTGGGCACCCGGACGATCAGCGCGTCGCCCTGGCCGCCACCGCCGCACAGCGCCGCCGCGCCGACCCCGCCGCCGCGCCGCTGCAGCTCCAGCGCCAGGTGCAGCACGACCCGGGCGCCGGACATCCCGATCGGGTGGCCGAGCGCGATCGCGCCGCCGTTCACGTTGACCTTCTCCTCGGTGACCCCGAGGTCCTTCATCGACTGGTAGGCGACCGCGGCGAAGGCCTCGTTGATCTCGATCAGGTCGAGGTCCTCGACGCCGATGCCCTCCTTGGCCAGCGCGTGCCTGATCGCGTTGGACGGCTGCGACTGCAGCGAGTTGTCCGGGCCGGCCACGTTGCCGTGCGCGCCGATCTCGGCGATCCAGCTCAGGCCCAGCTCCTCGGCCTTGGCCCGGCTCATCACGACCACCGCGGCGGCGCCGTCGGAGATCTGCGAGGAGGTGCCGGCCGTGATCGTGCCGTCCTTGGTGAAGGCCGGGCGCAGCCGGGCCAGGGTCTCCACGGTGGTCTCGCCGCGGATCCCCTCGTCCTGGGCGAACAGCACCGGGTCGCCCTTGCGCTGCGGGATCTCGACCGGGGCGATCTCGGCGTCGAACACGCCGTTCTTCTGGGCCGCGGCTGCGCGCTGGTGGGAGAGCGCGGCCAGCCGGTCCTGGGCCTCGCGCGGGATGCCGAGCCGGGCGTTGTGGTTCTCGGTGGACTCGCCCATCGGGATGTTCTCGTACGCGTCGGTCAGGCCGTCGTGGGCCATCGCGTCCAGCATCGCGATCGAGCCGTACTTGTAGCCCTCGCGGGACTTGGGCAGCAGGTGCGGGGCGTTGGTCATCGACTCCTGGCCGCCGGCCACCACGATGTCGAACTCGCCGGCCCGGATCAGCTGGTCGGCCAGCGCGATGGCGTCCAGGCCGGAGAGGCAGACCTTGTTGATGGTCAGCGCCGGCACGTTCATCGGGATGCCGGCCTTGACCGCGGCCTGCCGGGCCGGGATCTGGCCGGCCCCCGCCTGCAGCACCTGGCCCATGATCACGTACTGGACCTGCTCGCCGCTCACACCCGCCCGTTCCAGTGCGGCCTTGATGGCGAACGCGCCGAGCTCGGCGCCCGAGAAGCCCTTCAGCGAGCCGAGCAGCCGGCCCATCGGGGTCCGGGCGCCCGCGACGATCACGGACGTAGTAGCGGTGGAAGCGGTAGGCATGGAACGAGCCCCTTCGCACGTCGTGGCCAGCGAGCCGCTGCGGACGGTCGAGCACGGCAGCAGGGCCCGGGGAGCGGGATGCTGCTCAATGTACTGACCCGTAACCCGGGCGTCACCGGAGCGGCGGTGTGATCAGGCTCGCACGCGGCCTGGTGGCGCGGCGGGCCGGTTGTGCGCTGCACTGGGCCCACTCACCCTAGGAGGCTTCCGTGTTGACCCGGATCGACCACATCGGCATCGCCTGCTTCGACCTCGACAGGACGGTCGAGTTCTACCGTGCCACCTACGGCTTCGAAGTGTTCCACACCGAGGTGAACGAGGAGCAGGGCGTCCGCGAGGCCATGCTCAAGATCAACGACACCGGGGACGGCGGCGCCTCCTACCTCCAGCTGCTGGAGCCGATCCGGGAGGACTCCACGGTCGCCAAGTGGCTGGCCAAGAACGGCGAGGGCGTGCACCACATCGCCTTCGGCACCGCCGACGTCGACGCGGATGCCGCGGCGATCAGGGAGAAGGGCGTCCGGGTGCTGTACGACCAGCCGCGCCGCGGCTCGATGGGCTCGCGGATCACCTTCCTGCACCCGAAGGACTGCGGTGGCGTGCTGACCGAGCTGGTCACCTCGGCGGATGACCCCGCTGAGCACTGAGGAATCGCCCCGGGCGAGGCCGGAACCCGCCGGTAACCTGCGGAAGAGCCGGACTCGGCGGTTACAGCCGCGTTCTCGCCCACTACAATGCCCAGGTGCGTGACGGCCTCCGCGAGGACCGGCCCGGCAGGCACAGCCGAGGGCGGGGAAGCCGACGATGACGGTCACCCCCGGTCGCAGGGGAGTCCGTAACCAGGGCACGGCTGAACAGTCGCGAGTCGGATCTGTCACCATTCTCCACAAGGCAAGAGTTCGCCCAGGAGTCCACCCGGTCGGCGGAGCGCGGTCAGTGCCGCGCGCCACCGGCCCAGGGCCCCGACCGTGGCGGACGACCCCATCCCGGGGCCGTCCACCGGCCGCGGATGCAAGGACCGGCGCGGTCCGCCTCAACCCGAGGCCGGAACCGGACCACGCCGGTCGAGGACGCGACCAGGAGATGGATGGGACCGCGGAGTGCGGGGCAACGACCGCTACGAGGTTGATGATCACCTCTCCCAGTTCGAAGCCGAGATGGAGCGGCTTCGCAAGGAGCGGGACAAGACTGTCGAGCATGCCGAGGACCTCGCCTACCAGGTGGAGGTGCTCCGGGCCAAGCTGCACGAATCCCGTCGCCAGCTGGCCCAGCCACGCGCCTTCGATACCGTCTCCGGCCAGGCCGAGCAGCTGCTCCGGAACGCCGAGATGCAGGCCCAGCAGCTCCGCGCGGACGCCGAGCGCCAGCTGCGCGACTCCCAGGCGGCCACCCAGCGGCTGATGGCCGAGGCCGCCGAGCGCACCGCCCGGCTCGAGGCCGAGTTCCAGGCCCGTCGCCGCCGGCTCGACGAGGAACTGGCCGAGCTGCGGCGCAACGCCGAGCGGCACGTCAACGAGAACGTCAACTGGGCCGAGCAGACCCGTGCCGGTACCGAGCAGGAGGCCAAGCGCCTGCTCCAGGAGTCCCGGGCCGAGGCCGAGCGGCTGATCGCCGCCGCCCGGGCCGAGGCCGCCGCCCTCTCCGACCAGGCCCGCGCCCAGACCGCCGCCGACGTGGACGCCGCCCGCGGCGAGGCCCAGGCCGCCGCCGAGGCCGCCCTGCTGCGCGCCCAGAACGACGCCGAGGCACTGCTACGGGCCGCCGGCGAGCAGGCCCAGCAGGCCAGCGCGCAGGCCGAGGAGCTGCGCGGCAGCGCCGTCAGCGAGGCCGAGCAGCGGCTGGCCGCCGCCCAGGCCGCCGCCGAGCAGCGGCTGGCCGCCGCCGAGGCGGAGATCACCGAGCTCAAGCGGCAGGCCGCCGAGGCCCAGCGGCAGGCCGAGGCGGACGCCGCCGAGGCCAAGGCCGAGATCGAACGACTGCGCGAGGACGCCCGGGCCGAGGCCGAGCGGGCCCACCGGGCCGCCGAGGAGCTGCGCGAGCAGGCCGCCCGGGCCGCCGAGCGGTTGCAGGCCGAAGCGGCCGCGTTCGCGGAGCAGCGGGTCGCCGACGGGGAGGCGGCCAGCGAGCAGCGCTCGCAGACCGCCAAGGCCGAGGTGGCCCGGATGGTGGCCGCGGCCACCAAGGAGGCCGAGTTGATCCGGGCCGAGGCAGCCGAGCTGCTCGCCCGGGCCCGGAACACCCAGGCCGAGGCGGACGCCGCCAAGGCCGCCGCCGCCGAGGAGAGCGAGCGGCTGCGCGGCGCCGCCGAGAGCGTGGCCGCCGAACTGCGCGCCGAGGCCGAGGCCGCGATCGCCGAGCTGCGCGCCGCCGCCACCGCGGAGGCCGCCGAGCTGCGCGGCCAGGCCGAGGCCGCCGCCGAGGCGCTGCGGGCCGACGCCCGCGAGCAGGGCCGGGCCGAGGGGGCCAAGGACGCCGCCGTGCACCTGGCCAAGGCCGCCAAGAGCGCCGAGGAGTCGCTGGCCCGGGCGGGCCAGGACGCCGAGGCGACCCGCGCCGAGGCCGCCGCCGAGGCCGAGCGGATCCGCACCGAGGCGGCCGCCGAGGCCGAGCGGCTGCGGGTGCAGGCCCAGGAGGCCGTCGAGCAGGCGCAGAACGCCGCGCTGGACGACGCCGCCGGGATCCGCGCCCGGATGGAGGAGATGCAGGACGAGGCCGCCAGGCTGCGCGCCGAGGCGGAGGAACTGCGGGCGCACGCCGCCGCCGAGGCGGAGAAGGTCCGCGGCGAGGCGCGCCGGCAGGCCGTCGTCCAGATAGAGGAGTCGGCGAAGACCGCCGAGGAGCTGCTGACCAAGGCCAAGGCCGACTCGGACGAGCTGCGGGCCGGCGCCGGCGCCGAGGTCGAGCGGCTGCGGGCCGAGGCCAAGGAGCAGGTCGGCCAGATGCAGGCCCGGGCACAGCAGATGCTGGCCCGGGCGCGCAGCGAGGCCGACAAGCTGGCCGCGGCCGCCGAGCAGCAGCACCGGGACACCGTCGCCGCCGCGAAGGCCGCGGCGGCCGAGAACCGCACCGCCGCCGAGCGGGAGACCGCCGAACTGCGGCGCGAGGCGGCCGAGTTCGACCAGCGGGTGCGGGCCGAGGCGCAGGCCGCGGCGAGTGCCCTGCAGGCCGAGGCGCAGGCCGCCGCCGAGGCCCGGGAGGCCGAGGCGCGCACGCGGGCCGAGCGGCTGCTGGCCGAGGCCGAAGCGACCGCCGACGCGCAGCGCGAGGAGAGCCGGCGAGCCGCCGAGGACGCCGCCGCCACGCTGCGGCGCGAGCGCGAGGAGACCGCCGCCCAGCTGGCCGCCGCTCAGGAGGCCCGCGAGGCCGCCCAGGCCGCCGCCGCCGAGCTGCGCGAGCGGACGGCCGCCGAGACGGCCGAACTCACCGCCCGCACTGCCGCCGAGGTCGCCGCGCTGCGCGAGGCCGCCGAGGACGAGGCCGCCGAGCTGACCCGGCGCGCCGCCGCCGAGGCGGCCGAGCTGCGCGAGCGGACCGCCGTCGAGACGGCCGAACTCACCGCCCGCACTGCCGCCGAGGTCGCCGCGCTGCGCGAGGCCGCCGAGGACGAGGCCGCCCAGGTCCGCGCGGAGGCCGGCGCCGCCGCCGAGACCCTGCGCGCCCAGGCAGCCGAACAGCTGGCGCAGGCCGAGGAGTTCGCCCGGACCACCCGGAGCGAGGCGGCCGCGAGCGCCGAGGCGGTACTCGCCGAGGCCACCGCCACCGCCGCCGGGACCCGCGCCGAGGCCGACCAGGAGGCCGAACGGCTGCGCGCCCAAGCCGCCGAGGAGTTGGAGCAGGCCCGGCTGGAGGCGGCCGGCACCACCTCCGCGGCCACCACGCGGGCCGCCGAGCTGGTCACCGCCGCCGAGGACGAGGCCTCCGAGGTCCGGCAGTCGGTGGCCGGGCTGCACGAGAAGGCCGCCCAGCAGGTCGCCGAACTCATCCAGCGCACCGAGCGGGAGACCGCCGAGACCCGCGAGCTGGCCGAGCGCGAGACGGCCGAGCTGCGCGAGCGCACTGCCGCCGAGGCCACCGAACTGACGGCCCGTACGGCTGCCGAGGTCGCCCAGCTGCGCGAGGCCGCCGAGCAGGAGACGGCCGAACTGCGCGAGCGCACCGCCGCCGAGGCCACCGCCGAACGCGAGGCCGCCGGGGCCGAGGCCGCCCGAACCGTCGGCGACGCCGAGGCGTACCGGGACCGGGTGCTCTCCGAGGCGGACGAGCAGGCCGCCGCCGTCCGCGCCGAGGCCGACGCCTACCGCACCCGGGTGCTCACCGAGGCCGAGGCCGAGGCGGCCCGGCTGGCCGGCGAGGCGCAGGAGTACGACGCCGCGCTGCGCACCGAGGCCAACGCCGAGCGCCGACAGGCCGAGGAGTACGCCGCCCAGCAGCGCGCCGAGGCCGAGGCGCAGGCCCAGCGGACCCTGGCCGAGGCCGAGGAACTGGCCACCCTCACGATGGCCGAGGCCGAGCAGTACGCGGCCCGCCAGCGCACCGAGGCCGAGGAGTTCTCGGCCGCGACCCGCGCGCTGGCCGAGGAGTACGACGCCGCCACTCGGGCCCGCGCGGAGTCCTTCGACACCGCCACCCGTGCGCAGGCCGAGCAGTACGACTCGGCGACCCGCGCGCAGGCCCAGTCCGTGCTGGAGAAGGCCTTCGCGGACGCCGAGGCACTCGGCGAGGAGGCCCAGAGCACCGCACTGGCCACCACCGCCGCCGCCGAGGAGCAGGCCGACGCGATGGTCGCGGCCGCCCGCAAGGAGGCCGACCGGCTGGTCGCGGCCGGCGAGGCGGCCGGCCAGGCCGAGGTCGAGCGGGCCCGTGCCGACGCGGACGCGCTGCTCTCCGAGGCCCGCCGGGACGCCACCGCGATCCGCGAGCGCGCCGAGGAGCTGCGCGAGCGGACCGACGCCGAGATCGAGGCGCTGCACGAGCGGGCCCGCAAGGAGAACGCGCAGGCCATGAAGTCGGCCGGCGAGCGGGTGGACGCCCTGGTGACGGCGGCTCAGGAGCAGCTGACCGAGGCCGAGGACCAGGCGGTCGCCGCGGTCGCCGAGGCCGAGGAACGCGCCGCCGCGCTGGTCGCCGCCGCCGAGGAGCGGGCGAACGAGCTCACCTCGGAGGCGTCCGCAGAGGCCAGCAAGGTCCGGATCTCCGCGGTCCGCAAGGCTGAGAGCCTGCTGAAGGGCGCCGAGCAGAAGCTCGCCGACTCGACGGCCAAGGCCGAGCAGCGGCTGGCCGAGGCCACCGCCGAGGCCGAGCGGCTGGAGAGCGAGGCCACCACCCGGCTCGCCACCGCCCGGGACGAGGCCGAGGAGCAGATCGAGGCCGCCGCGGCGGAGGCCGCCAAGCGGCTGCGGACCGCGGCCGAGAACGCCGACGAGCAGCTGCGGCTGGCCGAGGAGGAGGCCGAGCGGCTGCGCGCCGAGGCCCGCGGGGAGGCCCAGCGGATCACCGACGAGGGCCGCCGCGAGCTGGACGAACTGGTGCGCCGGCGTAAGGACATCAACACCGAGATCTCGCGGGTACAGGACGTGCTGTCCGCGCTGGAGGCGTTCGAGGCACCGTCACCTGTACAGCAGACGAAGCCCCGGGAGACGTCCGGTTCCGGCGGCAAGAACAACGGGGGTTCGAAGGCGGGCGCGGGAGTGGGCGCCCCCCGATCGGGTGGCGGCAGGTCCCAGGGGACACCACCCGATTGAGCGGACATTGTCCGTCAGCCCTAGGCTTTTTGCCTACGACACTCCGGTAACGTGTCAGGATTCCCTCAACCACCTCAGCGGTCTGACGACAGGAAGCCCAGAACCCCATGAGCGACAGTCACTCCCCTCACGGCTTCGACCTGGTGCGCCGTGGGTACGAGCGCGCCCAGGTCGATGAGCGGATCACCAAGCTGGTGGCCGATCGTGACAGTGCATTGACCCGGATCAGCGCGCTGGAGAAGCGGATCGAGGAGCTCCACCTCGAGACGCAGAGCGCACAGGCCGCGGTCACCGAGGCGGAGCCCTCCTACGCCGGGCTCGGTGCGCGGGTCGAGAAGATCCTGCGGCTGGCCGAGGAGGAGGCGAAGGACCTGCGTGAGGAGGCCCACCGGGCCGCCGAGCAGCACCGCGAGCTGGCCGAGGCGGCCGCCCAGCAGGTCCGTTCCGAGGCGGAGAACTACGCCAAGGACCGCAAGGCGAAGGCCGAGGACGAGGGCCTGCGGATCGTCGACAAGGCCAAGAGCGACAGCGCCCAGCTGCGCGCCGAGGCCAACAAGGACGCCCAGAACAAGCGTGAGGAGGCGGACGCCCTCTTCGAGGAGACCCGCACCAAGGCCGCCCAGGCCGCGCTGGAGTTCGAGACCAACCTGGCCAAGCGCCGCGAGCAGTCGGAGCGCGACCTGGCGGCCCGACAGGCCAAGGCCGAGAAGCGGCTGGCCGAGATCGAGCACCGGGCCGAGCAGCTCCGCCTGGAGGCGGAGAAGCTGCGCACCGACGCCGAGCGCCGGGCCAGGCAGACCGTGGAGACGGCCCAGCGCCAGTCCGAGGACATCGTGGCCGACGCCAACGCCAAGGCCGACCGGATCCGCAGCGAGTCCGAGCGCGAGCTGGCGGCGCTCACCAACCGCCGCGACAGCATCAACGCCCAGCTGACCAACGTGCGCGAGATGCTCGCCACGCTGACCGGCGCGGCGGTCGCCGCCGCCTCGCTGCCGACCGACGACACCCTGGGCGTCCCGGCGCAGCAGTCCCGCTGACCCCCGCTCACAGCGGGCCCGTCGTACCCACCGGCTCGGCCCCCGTCGCACCTGCGGCGGGGGCCGAGCCGTCCGCTCACGCGGGCCCGGAACCGGCCCGCTCGACCCGGTGCAGCAGGCCGAGCGCCGCGACGGTGAACGCCTCCGGCGCCTCCAGCGCGCTCAGGTGGCCGGCCAGCGGGATCAGCGTCAACTCGGCGTCCGGCAGCGCCTGCGCCATCGCCTCGGCTTCGGACTGCGGCGAGAGCGCGTCCTCGGCGCCGACCACCACCGCCGCCGGCACCCGCAGCCCGGCCAGCACGTCGAACGCCTCGGTCCGGGCCGCCATCGCGCGCTGCGCCCAGGCCACCCCGGCCGGCGTGGCGGTCGCCATCAGCTCGCGCACCTCGGCGGCCAGCGCGGCCGGCGTCCCCGGCGCCAGCAGGGTCTCCTCCATCCGCTCCTCGACCAGTAGCCGGACGCTGTCCCGGGCCAGCACGGCGGCGGCGATCCGCTCCCGGTTGGCCCGGGCCGGCGCGGGGTCGGCACCGGCCTTGGTGTCGGCGAGCAGCAGCCCGGCCAGCCGGTGCGGGTGGCGCCGGGCGAACTGCATCGCGACGTAGCCGCCCATCGAGAGCCCACCGACCACCGCGCGGGCCACCCCCAGCCGGTCCAGCAGCCCGGCGACGTCGTCGGCCAGCAGTTCCAGCGCGGGCGGGTCGGTGCGCGGCGGGGTGCCGCCGAAGCCCGGGAGATCGGGGGCGATCACCCGAGCCCGGCTGCCGTCGGGGCCGGGCAGATCGGTCAGCTGTCGCTGCCACATCCGGGCCGAAAGCGGGAAGGCATGAAGGAGGACCAGCGGTGTGCCCGTCCCGTTTTCGAGTACGGAGAGATCGGTCATGGCGCCCACGGTAGGGCGTCAGCGCCGAGGGCCGCACCGGACGGGCCGGGCAGTCTGATTTGTCATAACCTGACGAGGAATGTCCGACAGGGAGCAGCGATGATCGAACTGCATGAGCTGACCAAACGGTTCGGCGACAAGACGGCGGTGGACGGGCTGAGCTTCCAGGTGCGGCAGGGGGTGATCACCGGCTTCCTGGGCCCGAACGGCGCCGGCAAGTCCACCACCATGCGGTTGATCCTCGACCTGGACCGACCCACCAGCGGCCGGGTGACCATCGACGGCAAGCACTACGGCCAGCTCAGCGAGCCGCTGAAGTACATCGGCGCGCTGCTGGAGGCCAAGGCGGTGCACCCCGGTCGGACCGCCTACGACCACCTGCTCTGGCTGGCCCAGAGCAACCGGATCCCGACCCGCCGGGTGGACGAGATGCTCGCCCTGGTCGGCCTCACCGAGGTGGCCCGCAAGCGCTCGCGCGGGTTCTCGCTGGGCATGGGCCAGCGCCTGGGCATCGCCTCGGCGCTGCTCGGCGACCCGCGGATCGTGATGTTCGACGAGCCGGTCAACGGGCTCGACCCCGAGGGCATCCGGTGGATCCGGAACCTGATGAAGCGGCTGGCCGCCGAGGGCCGGACGGTCTTCGTCTCCTCGCACCTGATGAGCGAGATGGCGGTGACCGCCGACCACCTGGTGGTGATCGGCCGCGGCAGACTCCTCGCCGACCTGCCGATGGCCGCCTTCATCGAGCGCAACTCCCGTTCGGCGGTGCGGCTGCGCACCCCGCAGCCGGAGCAGCTGCTGGACGCGCTGGCCGGCCGGTCGATTCCGGTCGAGCCCGGGCCGGACGGCTCGTTCGAGGTGGTCAACGGCGATCCGGCGGTGCTCGGCGACCTGGCCGCCGCGCACGGCATCGCGCTGCACGAGCTGAGCCGGCAACGCGCCTCGCTGGAGGAGGCGTTCATGCGGATGACCGCGGACTCGGTGGAGTACCACGCGGGCGGCGTGCCGCACGCCAACGGCAACACCGCCCCGGCCGGCGTCGGCGCGCCCGCCGCCTGGGGCGCGAGCTGGCAACCGCCCGCCGGCCGGCGGCAGAAGAAGCAGCAGAAGGGTGCGAACTGAGATGGGCTCCTTCCCCGCGATCCTGCGCTCCGAGTGGACCAAGATCCGCAGCGTCCGGTCCACCGTCGTGACGCTGCTGCTCACCTTCGTGGTGACGGTCGGCCTCGGCGCGCTGATCTCGCTGCTCACCAAGAACAACTTCACCGACTTCAACCGCAATTCGGGCAACCCGTTCGACCCGACCGCGACCAGCTTCGCCGGGATCATGCTGGGCGAGATCGCGATGATCGTCTTCGGCGTGCTGGCGGTCGGCAACGAGTACAGCAGCGGGATGATCCGCGCCTCGCTCGCCGCCGTGCCGCAGCGCGGCACCCTGCTGAGCGGCAAGGCCGTGGTGGTCGGCTCACTGGCGCTGCTGGTGTCGGTGCTGACCGCGTTCGTGGCCTTCTTCCTCGGCCAGGCGCTGCTCGGCGACCACCACACCACGCTCGGCTCCCCCGGGGTGCTGCGGGCGGTGCTCGGCGCGGCGGTCTACCTGACCCTGCTCTGCCTCTTCGCCGCCGGGGTGACCGCGATGCTGCGCAACCAGACGCTGGCGCTCGGCGTGCTGGTGCCGTTCTTCTTCCTGCTCTCGCCGATCCTCTCGGCGGTGCCCAAGGTCAAGGCGGTGGCGCACTACTTCCCGGACTACGCGGGCCGGCAGATGCTGACCGTGGTCCCACCGCCGAACGAGCCGTACGGCTGGGTGGCCGGCCTGGTCATCTGCGCGGCCTGGACGCTGGCCGCGTTGGTCGGCGGCGCCGCCGTGCTGAAGAGCCGCGACGCCTGACGGCCGGCCGGCGGCACGGGCGGCGGGCGGCGGTCTGTCTCAGTGGCGCGGGGCGTTCCGCCCGCGCGGGATCGCCGCACCGCGCCGCTCGCGCGCGCCCCAGCACGCCCGGTGCCAGTGCCGCCGGTCGTCCACCCCCGCGCCGTACGAGGGCCAGGCCACCACATGGCCCACCCCGGGCGGGATCTCCTGGTCGCAGCCCGGGCAGCGGTAGTACCGGCCCGCGCTGCCGGCCACCGTCTGCACCACCCACTCCTCGCCGCGGTAGCTCTCGGTGCGCCGCAGCGAGCTGCCCGGCGGGGCGGCCGGCTCGCCGTCCCGACCTGCGCTGCCGGCGGTCCGCTGAGTGATCCGGTTGCGACGGGGAGACACGGTGTTCACCTCTCGGCGGGGGCCTTGTTCGCCCTCCAGGTTAAGGGCCGCACCGAGCGTCGATCCCGTCCCGCCGACTTCCCGGAGCTCTCTATCACGGCCCGCCCGGGCCGTGCGGTGTTTCCGCTGATATCCACCCGTTCTTCTGGGAAATCAGTGAATCGGCGTGCCATTGGCACATGACATGGGTTACTCACAGTGGTGACACCGCAGGGCTCGGACGGCCTGCGCGCACCCCAGAAGGGCTTCCCGTGACCAAGACCAGCACCCGCGCCCGCGCCGACGCCGCTGCCCCGCCGCCCCTCGGCGCCGCCCCGTCCGAGCTCCCGCCACGGCTCACGCTGGCCACCTCCGTCGGCCACACCACCCCCACCGGCCCACTCGGCGCGGTGACCGCCGAGCGCGGCGGCAACCATCCGGTGGCCGGCGACACCATCCGGGTCGGCGCGTTCCTGCTCTCGGCACAGTTCCCCGGGCAGGGCCACGCCGAGGCGCTGGAGCGCACGGTGGCCGCCACGATCGCCGCCGAGCGGGCCGGGCTGGACGCGGTCTGGCTGGCCGAGCACCACTTCGTGCCGTACGGGGTCTGCCCGAACGCGGCCACCCTGGCCGCCCTGCTGCTCGGCCGCACCCGGCGGATCCAGCTCGGCACGGCGGTCAGCGTGCTGTCGACCAGTCACCCGGTGGCGCTCGGCGAGCAGGCGGCCCTGCTGCACCTCACCTCCGGCGGCCGGTTCACCCTCGGGGTGGGCCGCGGCGGGCCGTGGATCGACCTGGCGGTCTTCGGCGGCGGGGTGACCGCGTTCGAGGAGGGCTTCGCCGAGCGGCTGGACCTGCTGCTGCGCTGGCTGCGCGGCAGCAGGGTGCGCGCGGACGGCCCGCAGTTCAACTTCCCCGAGGTCGCGGTGGTCCCCCGGGCCAGCGAGCCGGCCCGGCTCAGGAGCCCCGAACTCGGCGACTGGCTGGGCCTGGCGCACGACCGGGCGGCGCTGCGCTTCCCCCGGCAGCGGACCGAGCCGCAGCGGGAGCTCGGCGGCGGGTCGGCCGCGGCCGCGGGGCCGCCGGTGGTGGTCGCCTGCACCTCGCCGGGCAGCGTCCGGCTGGCCGCCGAGCGCGGGCTGCCGATGCTGCTCGGGATGCACTCCGGCGACGAGGACAAGCAGCAGATGTTGGCCGCCTACCGGGCCGCCTGGCGCGAGTGCGGGCGCGGCGAGGACCAGTTGGCCCGGGTGGAGCGGGAGCACGTGGCCGCCGGGGTGGCCCAGGTCGCCGACCGCGGACCGGCCGCCCGGGCGGTGCTGATGAGCGCGATGCCCGGCTGGTTCGAGTACGGGCTCGGGGCGCACCGCACGGTGGACGGCCGGGAGCGCAAGATGCGCGACCCCTATGCCTACACCGAACTCCTGTGCGATCTGCATGCGGTGGGCACTCCGCGACAGTGCGCCGACCGGCTGTTGGCCACCGCCGAGCGCACCGGGATCCGCCGGTTCGCGCTGCTCGCCGAGGGCTCCGGCGACCGCGAGGCAACCCTGCACAACCTGACCCGGCTCGGCACCGAGGTGCTGCCGCAGCTGAGTTGACCGGCCGCACCGCGCGTCGCGCCCTCTCCGGCGTTCCGGCCGCCGTTCCGTCGTCGTGGCCGGTCCCGCGCCGACCCGCGGGGCCGGCCTCGACGACGGCTCAACAGTCGCGCAGTTCCGGCGACTGGTTCAGCAGTTGGGCACGGACGGACGTGAAGCGCCGGTAGCGCTCCTCGGCGTCCTCGGCCGGGGCGAAGACCGCCACCCGGTGACAGTTCTGGAAAGCCAGCCGGACCCCGAAGTGGCGCTGCAGGGCACCACGGATCGCGTCGCTCGCCATGGCGCGCAGCAGCTGACCGCGGGCCTGCTCGCTGGGCGGCGGCACGTGGTTGTCGGCGAAGCCGGTGCCGTCGACCCCCATCTGGACCACCAACGAGCTGATCAGGTCCCAGGCGTAAGGCAGGGACGTACGGACGCAGTCGACGAACTCCCGCTCGTCGACCTCGCCTCGCTCGGCCTTCTCCAGAAGAGCCGGTGAGACGTCGAGCGACATGGGTTCTCCTCTCGCGGTCCACCCGTACGCTGCGCACGGGTGGTCTTGCGTTGGTGCGGATGGTGCCGTGTCGTACTCAGGAGGTTCCTGCCGGAACGGGCCGGCACAGGCCTGGTGGCGCTGCCCGAACGCGGGCCAGGGCCGTGCCGGTCGGTCCCGGCAGGGGGACGCGGGTGTCGTACGGCGGTGGCCGGCCACCGCGCGGCACCTGCGTCGCGAACGGCGCCCTGGCTGGGGCGGGCGCCGCTTGGACCAGGGTGTCAGCCTCGGCTCAGCCAGGCTGGCAAATGCTGCTATTTCCGTCGAATTCACCAGCACTACGGCCAGAATGGCCGGAACTCGTCGAACTGTTCATCTCAGCTCCTCCATCCCCGTTGGCTTACGTGGATGGCCAGAAGCCGTCACCCAACGTAGCTGTCCGTGCGCGCACGCGCCAGACTTCTGGAGCATCGCGCTCCCGCCTCCCCATGGTTCGCCCCCTGGAACGACCCGGCATGCCCCTGGTTCCGACTCGCATCAAATGGCCCCGCGCGGCCCCCGACGGCAGCCGTCAGTCTTGCCGGGCCAGGCCCAGGGACCGGGAATCCCACCGACGCTCGCCCCGCCCCCGTGCGCCGCGCGGGCCACAACGTCGAGCGCCGGTCACCCAAGGCGACCGGGCCCGGAGTGGTCCCCGGAGCGCCTAGGCTTGCCCTCATGCGTCTCGTGATCGCCCGTTGCTCAGTCGACTACGCCGGTCGGCTCTCCGCCCACCTGCCGTCCGCCACCCGCCTGATCCTGGTGAAGGCCGACGGCAGCGTCAGCATCCACGCCGACGACCGTGCCTACAAGCCGCTCAACTGGATGTCGCCGCCGTGCAGCCTCAAGGAAGCCGAGGGCTCGTGGACGGTGGAGAACAAGGCCGGCGAGAAGCTGATCATCACGCTGGAAGAAGTGCTGCACGACTCCTCGCACGAGCTGGGCGTGGACCCCGGGCTGATCAAGGACGGCGTGGAGGCCCACCTCCAGGAGCTGCTCGCCGACCGGATGGAGGTGCTGGGCGCCGGCTGGTCGCTGGTCCGCCGCGAGTACCCGACCGCGATCGGCCCGGTGGACATCCTCTGCCGCGACGCCGAGGGCGGCACGGTCGCGATCGAGATCAAACGCCGCGGCGAGATCGACGGCGTCGAGCAGCTCACCCGCTACCTCGAACTGCTCAACCGCGACCCGCTGCTGGCCCCGGTGAAGGGCGTCTTCGCGGCCCAGGAGATCAAGCCCCAGGCCCGCGTGCTGGCCACCGACCGCGGCATCGACTGCGTGGTGCTGGACTACGACGAGCTCCGCGGCATCGACGACGACAAGCTGAAGCTCTTCTGAGCCGGCGGTGAGCCGGACGGCCCCGGGGTGGGGGACCCAGCCCGGGGCCGTCGCGTTTCCGGAGGACGTCACCCCGGCGCCGCCCGCTCCTCCAGCTTCGGGGGCGGTCCGCTCGACCCACCTACCGACGTTGAAGACCAA
>NZ_JBVHLF010000006.1:85890-139395 GCF_055559155.1 Kitasatospora sp. NPDC024654 | reverse complement strand
GGTGGGGGGGGTGGAAAGAGAGAGAACTCCGAGAAGACGAGAAAAGCAGCGGGAGACTTGCAGGAGCTGGGGGGAAACGAGCCCCCCCGGCCCCCCCCCCCCCCCCCCGGGGCCGTCGCGCTGCCGGAGGACGTCACCCCGGCGCCGCCCGCTACTCCAGCTTCGGCGGCGGTCCGCTCGACCCACCGGCCGACGGCGACGACGACAGCGACGGCGACACCTGCGACGGCGAGGGCGTCGGCGGCTTCGTCGGCGGCGGCGGCGAGGCCGGAGGCGGCGAAGGCGGGTTGCTCGATGCCGAGGTGCTCGGCGCCGGCGTCGACGGGCCCGGCGCCGACGGCGTCGCCGGCCCTCCCGTCGCCCCGCCGCTCGCCCCCGGCGTCGCCGACGGGCTGCCCGTCCGCCCTGCGCCCGGCACCCGGGTCGGGGCCGCCGTGGCCCCCGCCGACGCGCCGACCGCCATCGTGGGGTCGGTCACCGGCCCCGCCCCGCCCGCGCCGTCCGTCGCCGTGGCGCTCGCCGAGTCGGTGGGCGTCGCGGAGGCCGTGCTCGGCGCGGTGGCCCCGGCGTCCCCGCCGAGCGTCAGCCCACCCGAGGTCCCGGCACCGCCCGACGGCACGCTCCGGACTCCCCCGCCGGTCCCGCCGGACCCACCGGTCCCCGCCACCGCCGCTATCCCGACCGCCGTGCCGAGCACGCCGATCGCCAGCAGCCCCGCCCCCGCCGCCAGCAGGTGCTGCCGCGACCACCCGCGCAGCACCCGCACCGGCACCTTCGCGGACTGGAGGGAACGTTCCGCCAGCGCCCGGATGACCGGCCGTCGGCTCGCCGGCAGCCCGGCCTCCGGAGCCGCCGGCGGCCGCTCCTCGTCCGCCAGCAGGTTGAGCAGCCGCCGGGTGGCGGCCACCCCGCGCGCCTCGCCCAGCGCCCCGCGCAGCGCGGTGGCCGCCTCCAGCGCGGCCCGCGCCTCCTCGCGCCGCCCCTGCACCACCCGCAGCACGCCCAACTCGTGCTGGAACCAGGCCTCGTCGCGGCTCTGCCCGTCCTCCCGGGCGACCGCCAGCCCCAGCTCCAGGACCTCCTGCCAGGCCCCCCAACGCAGTGCCAGCGCGAACGCCGGAGCGGCCGACCGGGCCAGGCGCAGCATCGCGCCGGTCCGGCCGGCCGCCCGGTCGGCGTGCAGCGCGCCGATCACGACCTCCGCCTCGGCGGCTATCTGCTCGGTGCTGACCGAGCCGTGGCCGACCCACCAGGAGAAGTGCCGGGCCGCCCCGGCCGGCGCGGCGGCGGGCGTCGCGGACGTGCCGTCGGGTGCCTCGCGCTCCGCCCACCCGGCGGTCAGCAGTTCGGTGGCGCCCACGGTGAGCCGGTGGTGCCCGCCGATCGGCTCGGCCAGGCCGCGGTCGGCGAGTTCGCGCAGCGCGCTCTCGCCCTGGTCCACCTCGATCAGCGCGGGCAGGTGCGGTGCGGTCGGGCACTCCCCGCCGAAGGCCAGCGCGAGCCGCAGGACGGCCTGCGCGGGCTCGCCCAGCCCCTGGGCCAGCTGGATCGCCGGCGCGGCGCTCTCGGCCACGGAGGGCAGCGGCAGGGTGGCCCGCAGCTCAGCCTCCCGGACCGCCGGGTCGGCCGGTCCGTCTCCGTCGTCCTCGCCCTCTCCCGCCCCGCCGAAGACGCCCCGCCGGTCCTCCTCCGCCGCGACCAGCGCGTCCACCGCCAGGTCGCGCTGCCGCAGCAGTGCCGCCGCCTGGACGAAGCGCAGTGGCAGGCCCTCCGACTCGAACCAGAGATCGACCGCCCAGGACCGCTCGGCCTCGTCCAGCACCCGTCCGGCCAGCCGGGCGGTGAGCGCCAGGCAGGCGGCCCGGGAGAGCCCGCCGACCAGGTAGTCCTCCAGCCGCGACCCGGTGGGCAGCACCCCGCCGGAGCCCGCCGCGACCGAGACCAGGAAGGCGCACTCCGGCGCGGCGGCCAGCAACTCCTCCAGCTCGGCGCCGTCCGACCCGAGTTCGTCGATCAGCACGATCGCGCCCACCGGCGCCAGCAGGGTGCGCAGCTGGTCGCGGTCCGGGCGGAAGCCGGGCGCCCGGTGGGTCGCCGCGAAGAGGTCCTGGAGCAGGTCGTCGGCGGTCCGCCGGTGCCCGCAGAGCTGGACCACGCCGTCCGGCGCCAGCTCCCCCGCACCTTCGGCGACGGCGGCCAGCAGCGCGCTGCGCCCGGAGCCCTGCTCGCCGACCAGGCGGATCGAGCGGCCCTCGGCGAGCATCCCGAGCAGTTGGGCGACCTCCGCCTCGCGGTCCAGCAGCGGCAGGTCGGCCGCGTCGGCGCCGAGCGCCAGCGGGCCGACGGCGGCCCGGTTGCCGGGGCGCGCGCCGGGACGCTGGGCGTTCGGCTGCCGGCGCTGCGGCGCGGGCCAGTGCTCGGGCGGGCAGAGCTGGACGTCCGAGCCGTCCGGCCCGCCGACGGTCACCAGGTACCGTCCGGAGACCAGTTGACCCGCCCGCACGCGCAGGCTCTCCTGCCCGAAGTCCCCGGATGGCTGTCCCAACGTCGCGCTCTCCGCCCCTGCCGTGCCGGACGGCCGGGCGCCGCCGGCTGGTTCACCGACCGGCCGCCCGGTTCGCGTACCGGCGGCCGACGGACCGCCGGTCATCGCGGGCGGCGCGGCAGCCCCAACGGGCGCTTCTGCCGCCACCCGCGCGGCGCCGGACGGTCCCCTCTGAGCGCAGACTTTCCCACACTCGCGGTGTGCCGCGCAGCACGGACCCCCCGGCCGGCGATCCGGTGACTCAGGGCAACGGAGCGGCCACCGACTGCACGCCGGGCAGCGGCCCGCTCAGGGTGGCGCCGAGCGGCTCGATGACCGTGCCCTCCACCGCCAGGATCCGGTGCAGCCGGGTCGCCACCAGCAGCCGCTGCAGCTGCGGCGGGACGTCCCGCAGGACCAGCCGGCGGCCGAGCCGGCCGGCCCGCCGGTGCGTCCCCATGATCACGCCCAGCCCGGTGGCGTCCCAGGACTCCAGGCCGGAGAGGTCCAGCACCAGGTCACCGGCCCCGGAGTCGACCGCCTGGTGCAGCCGAGCCCGGGCATCGGCGGCGGTCCGGACGTCCAGCCGGCCCTCGACCGCGAGGCCGGCGTGGCCGTCGGCCGGGTCGCCGGCCGTCCGGATCTCCAAGATGCGCACGCTGTCCTCCTCCGCAGGCCGTCAGGACCGGAAACCGTCAGGGCCTTCGGGCCCAGGGGACGACACCCCCACCATCTGACGCCGGACCAGCGGCCCGGGTTGCTGATCCCCGCCGGATCTGAAGCGACTTCACTCGTCCGAGGGAATATACGCAGTGGTCTGCTGGTCACACGCTCGATTACCGCGCAAATCACCCATCTGCGGCAGCGTCGTGAGCAAACTCACCCGGGCCGGCCGGTCCCCGTGGCGCGGTCCGGTCAGCCCTGGTAGCCGTAGAAGCCGCGACCGCTCTTGCGACCCAGGTCGCCGGCGGTAACCATGCGGGCCATGATCTCCGGCGCGGCGAACTTCTCGTCCTGGGTCTCGTCGTAGATGTTCCGCGCGGCGTGCAGCAGGATGTCGACGCCGGTCAGGTCGGCGGTCTGCAGCGGGCCCATCGGGTGGCCGAAGCCCAGCCGGCAGGCGGTGTCGATGTCCTCGGCGCTGGCCACCCCGGTCTCGTACAGCTTGGCGGCCTCCACCACCAGGGCGGTGATCAGCCGGGTGGTGACGAAGCCGGCCACGTCGCGGTTGACCACGACCACCTCCTTGCCCACCCCCTCGGCGAA
Organism: Kitasatospora sp. NPDC024654; assembly: GCF_055559155.1. NCBI lineage: Bacteria > Bacillati > Actinomycetota > Actinomycetes > Kitasatosporales > Streptomycetaceae > Kitasatospora > Kitasatospora sp. NPDC024654. Next base: position 135,605 of record NZ_JBVHLF010000006.1, on the reverse strand, counting down.
GGCCCGGGCGGTGGCCAGCGTCTCGTCGCTGGTCTTGTAGCCGCGCACCAGCTCGACCAGGCGCATCAGCGGCACCGGGGAGAAGAAGTGCACACCGACCACGGCCTCCGGCCGCTCGGTGACCGCGGCGATCCGGGTGATCGGGATGGCCGAGGTGTTGCTGCCCAGCACGGCGCCGTCCTTGGCGAGCTTGTCCAGCTCGCGGAAGACGCCCTCCTTGACCTCCAGCTGCTCGAAGACCGCCTCGATCACCAGGTCGGCCTCGGCGACCGCGCCCAGGTCGGTGGTGGTGGTGATCCGGGCCAGCGCCTCGGTGGCCTGGTCGGCCGTCATCCGACCCTTGCTCACGAACTTCTCGTACGAGGCCTTGATGCCGTCCAGACCGCGCTGCAGTGCCTGCTCGGTGACGTCCCGCAGGACCACCGGGTGGCCGGCCTGGGCGGACACCTGGGCGATGCCCGCGCCCATGAGGCCGGCACCGATGACGGCGATCTGCTGGGACTGAGTGGGTACCTTGCTCATGGCTGCTCTCCCGGGCTTCCCGATACCTGCGTCTGGCATCCTGAGGACGGCTCAGGGGGTCTCCCAGGAGCCGCTCCGCTCACCGCTCGGACTGTAGTGCCCCGGCCCCGGCCGTGGGGAGATCGCCGGGTGTGATCTGTGTCGGAACAGGACGCTGAGCGCCCGTCAGCTCCGTGCCTCCCGGCTACCGGTTCTCGCCCGGCACCCAGAGCACGTCACCGCGCTCCTTGTTGGCCGCCCGGGCCAGGATGAACAGCAGGTCGGAGAGCCGGTTGAGATACCTCGCGGTCAGCGGGTTGACGGTGTCCCCGTGCACCTCGATCGCCGCCCAGGTGGACCGCTCGGCCCGGCGCACCACCGTGCAGGCCAGGTGCAGGTAGGCGGCCCCCGGGGTGCCGCCCGGCAGGATGAAGCTGCGCAGCTTCTCCAGGTCGGCCAGGTAGCGGTCGCAGTCGGCCTCCAGCCGGTCGACGTAGCTCTGCTCGACCCGCAGCGGCGGGTACTTCGGGTTCTCCGTCACCGGCGTGGCCAGGTCCGCGCCGACGTCGAACAGGTCGTTCTGGATCCGCGTCAGTACCGCGACCACGTCCTCGGCCAGCCCCCCGGCCGCGATGGCCACCCCCAGCGCGGCGTTGGCCTCGTTGCTGTCGGCGTACGCGATCAGCCGCGGGTCGGTCTTGCTGGTCCGGCTCATGTCACCGAGCGCGGTCGTGCCGTCATCCCCGGTACGGGTGTAGATGCGTGTGAGATTGACCATGCCCGAAGCCTACTCAGGCCTCCCGGGGCTCACCCGTGATCGAGACGTCGATCACAAGGCCCTTGGCGGGACCCTCGGGGATGGTGACCTCCGCTCCGTAGGGGGACCCGGGTCTCGGCCCGGTAGATGGCCCGGGCGGGATCCGGGGCGCTGAGGACGGTGACGTGACCGCCGTCGTCGTGGTCGTCGATGATCACGTAGACGGGGACGCCGGCCGACGCATAGGCGCGACGCTTGCGCGCCCGGTCACGCTTGCGGTCGTCGTACCCCGGCGAGACCACCTCGGCGACCAGTGAGGCCCCGGTGGCATCGGCACCCCAGCCGTCGGGATCCGGGATCTCACCGAGCTCCTCCGGCCCGACGAAGACCTCCGGGATGTAGAGCTTGCCCTCCGGGCGGGGGGACCCCCAACCCGCGGAGTCTCGTCGCTACGCGACGTTGACCCTCCCCCACCCTCCGGGCGGGGGGACCCCCAACCCGCGGAGTCTCGTCGCTACGCGACGTTGACCCGCTGCCCGGGCGGGGCGGCCTCCAGCCAGGCCAGGAAGCCGGTCAGCGCGTCGTCGCTCATCGCCAGCTCCAGCGGGGCGCCGTTGTGCAGGCAGCGCAGCACCACCGAGCCGGAGAGCAGAGCCAGCTCCTCCTGCCCCTCGGGGTAGCGGCGGCCGAGCACCTCGATCTCCCGACGCGGCAGCACCTTGCGCGGCCGCGGGGCGTACGAGAAGACCCGGAACCACTCGATGTGGTCACCGCTGTAGCGCCCGATACCAAAAACCCACCCCTTGCCGTCGGTCGCGGGGACCGGGGCGGAGGTGGGCTGTCCGTTCTCGTCGAGGTCGGGCTCGGTCGAGGCGTCGGCCGGCATTTTGAGCCGGTAGCTGCAGTCGAACGTGCCGCCGACCCGCTGGATCACCCGGCGGCGTACCGCGAACGCCACCAGGCCGACCACCCCCACGGCCACGACCGCCGCGCACACCACAAGGGCGAGGACCATGCTCACCGACCTCCTCGCTGACTCGCCGACGCGCGCCCGCGTCCCCGCTGTCCCCGTTGCCGGTCATCCTGTCGGACAACCGGATCGTCCCTACCAACTGATACAACGGTCCCGGGGTCACGCTAGGCGTCCCCGGGACCGTCGGCCGGCCCGGTACCGGGCCGCAAAGCTCTCTCAGGCGGCCTTGCGGCGGCCTGCCGCGACGAGGCGGACCTCGGCGCGGCGCTCGGCGTGCGCGTCGTCCTCGCTCTTCGCGAGCTCCAGCGCGCGCTCCGCGCGGTTCACATCGATCTCGTCCGCCAGCTCGGCGATCTCCGCGAGCAGAGACAGCTTGTTGTTGGAGAACGAGATGAAGCCACCGTGCACGGCCGCGATGACGGTGCCGCCATCGGTCGTGCGGATGGTGACCGGGCCGGACTCCAGCACGCTCAGCACCGGCGTGTGGCCCGGCATGATGCCGGTGTCACCGGAGGCGGTGCGCGCGACGACGATGGTGGCCGCACCGGACCACACCTTGCGGTCGGCTGCGACCAGCTCGACGTGCAGCTCAGCCAACGTGGGCTCCTAGGCTCTTGCAACCCCCGATTACTCGGGAGTTTCGGTAAGAATAACGGGCCCGCGCCCCTGTCATGAAACGGGGAGCGCGGAGATGACCGGAATCACAGCCGCTGAGCCACGAGGGGTGGCCCCCAGGGTTCGGGGACCACCCCTCATGGTCGGTCAGCCGTCAGCCGGCCCGGGCACCGGAACCGGCGCTTACTTCTTGGCCAGCTCGGCGGCGTTCTTCTCGAGGTCCTCGATGCCACCGCACATGAAGAAGGCCTGCTCCGGAACGGAGTCGTACTTGCCGTCCGCGATGCGGTTGAAGGCCTCGATGGTCTCCGCCAGCGGCACGGTCGAACCCTCGACACCGGTGAACTGCTTCGCCACGTAGGTGTTCTGCGAGAGGAAGCGCTCGATCCGACGGGCGCGGTGGACGGTGATCTTGTCCTCCTCGCTGAGCTCGTCGATACCGAGGATCGCGATGATGTCCTGGAGGTCCTTGTACTTCTGCAGGATCCCCTTGACCCGCATGGCCGTGTCGTAGTGATCCTGCGCGATGTAGCGCGGGTCCAGGATGCGGGACGTGGAGTCCAGCGGGTCGACGGCCGGGTAGATGCCCTTCTCCGAGATCGGGCGCGACAGCACGGTGGTCGCGTCCAGGTGGGCGAAGGTGGTGGCCGGGGCCGGGTCGGTCAGGTCGTCCGCGGGGACGTAGATCGCCTGCATCGAGGTGATCGAGTGACCGCGGGTCGAGGTGATGCGCTCCTGCAGGAGGCCCATCTCGTCGGCCAGGTTCGGCTGGTAACCCACCGCGGAGGGCATCCGGCCGAGCAGGGTCGACACCTCGGAACCGGCCTGGGTGAACCGGAAGATGTTGTCGATGAAGAGCAGCACGTCCTGGCTCTGCACGTCGCGGAAGTACTCCGCCATGGTCAGCGCGGACAGCGCGACCCGCAGACGGGTGCCCGGCGGCTCGTCCATCTGGCCGAAGACCAGCGCGGTCTTGTCCAGGACGTTGGAGTCGATCATCTCCTGGATCAGGTCGTTGCCCTCACGGGTACGCTCCCCGACGCCGGCGAAGACCGAGACACCACCGAAGTTGGCGGCGACGCGGTAGATCATCTCCTGGATGAGGACGGTCTTGCCGACACCGGCGCCACCGAACAGGCCGATCTTCCCACCGCGGACGTACGGGGTGAGCAGGTCGATGACCTTGATGCCGGTCTCGAACATCTCGGTCTTGGACTCGAGCTCGGAGAAGTTCGGGGCCTTGCGGTGGATCGGCCAGCGCTCGGTCACCTGGGCGTTGAACTCCGCCTGGTCGACGTTGAGCACGTCGCCCAGCGCGTTGAACACCTTGCCCTTGGTGATGTCACCGACCGGGACGGAGATCGCCGCGCCGGTGTCGACGACGGTCGCACCGCGGACCAGGCCGTCGGTCGGCTGCATCGAGATGCCGCGGACCAGGCCGTCGCCGAGGTGCTGGGCGACCTCCAGGGTCAGGGTCTTCTTGCCCGAGCCGTCGGGGTTCTCGACCTCGACGTGCAGGGCGTTGAACATGTCCGGAATCGCGTCGACGGGGAACTCCACGTCGACGACCGGGCCGATGACCCGCGCGACGCGGCCCGTCGCCGTGGTCGGCTCAACAGTGGTGGTCATTCTCATTCGCTCCCCGCGCTAGCGTCGGCCAGCGCGTTGGCGCCACCGACGATCTCGCTGATTTCCTGGGTGATCTCGGCCTGACGGGCCGAGTTGGCAAGCCGCGTCAGCGACTTGATGAGCTCGCCGGCATTGTCGGTCGCGCTCTTCATCGCACGCCGGCGGGCGGCGTGCTCGGAGGCGGCCGCCTGCAGCAGCGCGTTGTAGATCCGGCTCTCGACGTACCGCGGCAGCAGCGCGTCCAGGACGCCCTCCGCCGACGGCTCGAAGTCGTACAGCGGGAAGATCTCCGACTTGGCCGGCTTCTCGTCGCTCAGCTGGACCTCGTCCAGCTTGAGCGGCAGCAGCCGGGCGTCCACGGCGGTCTGGGTCAGCATCGAGACGAACTTGGTCGAGACCAGGTACAGCTCGTCCACCCCGCCGGTCTCGGCGGTGAACGCCTCGATCAGCGTGCTGCCCACCGTCTTGGCGTCAGCGTAGGTCGGCTTGTCCGAGAAGCCCGTCCACGAGTCCGCGACCTCGAGGTTGCGGAACCCGTAGTACTGGACACCCTTACGGCCGGTGATGTAGGTGACGACCTCCTTGCCCTCGCCGCGCAGGCGCTCGGTGAGCGCCTGCGCCTGCTTGATGGCGTTGGTGGAGTAGCCACCGGCCAGCCCGCGGTCCGCGGTGACCAGCAGCACCGCGGCGCGCTTGGCGGCCGGGTTCTCCGTGGTCAGCGGGTGCTTGGCGTTCGACCGGGTGGCGACCGCGGTCACCGCCCGGGTCAGCTCGTCGGCGTACGGAGTGGAGGCGGCCACCGCGCGCTGCGCCTTGACGATGCGCGCCGCGGAGATCATCTCCATCGCCTTGGTGATCTTCTTCGTCGCGGTGACAGAGCGGATCCGGCGCTTGTAGACCCGAAGCTGTGCTCCCATGGGTCGTTACGTCCTTTCCCTCGTTACCGGACTCAGGCCTGCTCGCCGAGGAGCTTGCCGTCGGCGGTGGTGAAGCCCAGCTTGAAGGCGTCGATCGCCTCGGTCAGCGCGTCGATCGTGCCGTCCTCCAGCTTGGCGGTCTCGACGATCGCGGCCAGCAGGTCCTTCTTCTCGATGCGCAGGTGGTCCAGGAACTCGCGCTCGAAACGACGGATGTCGGCGACCGGGACGTCGTCCAGCTTGCCGGTGGTGCCGGCCCAGATGGAGACGACCTGCTCCTCGACCGGGAACGGCTGGTACTGGCCCTGCTTCAGCAGCTCGACCATGCGGGCGCCGCGCTCCAGCTGGGCCTTCGAGGCCGAGTCCAGGTCGGAACCGAAGGCGGCGAACGCCTCCAGCTCGCGGTACTGGGCCAGGTCCAGGCGGAGCCGGCCGGCGACCGACTTCATGGCCTTGATCTGGGCCGAGCCACCGACGCGGGAGACCGAGATGCCGACGTTCACGGCCGGGCGGATGCCGGCGTTGAACAGGTCGGACTCCAGGAAGCACTGGCCGTCGGTGATCGAGATGACGTTGGTCGGGATGTACGCCGAGACGTCGTTGGCCTTGGTCTCGATGATCGGCAGACCGGTCATCGAGCCGGCACCCAGCTCGTCGGAGAGCTTGGCGCAGCGCTCCAGCAGGCGGGAGTGCAGGTAGAAAACGTCACCCGGGTAGGCCTCGCGGCCCGGCGGGCGGCGCAGCAGCAGGGAGACGGAACGGTAGGCCTCGGCCTGCTTCGACAGGTCGTCGAAGACGATCAGGACGTGCTTGCCGTCGTACATCCACTCCTGGCCGATGGCCGAACCGGTGTACGGGGCGAGGTACTTGAAGCCGGCCGGGTCGGAGGCGGGAGCGGCCACGATGGTGGTGTACTCCAGCGCGCCGGCCTCCTCCAGGGCGCCACGGACGGACGCGATGGTCGAGCCCTTCTGGCCGACGGCGACGTAGATGCAGCGGACCTGCTTCTTCGGGTCGCCGGAGCGCCAGTTGTCGCGCTGGTTGATGATCGTGTCGATCGCCACCGCGGTCTTGCCGGTCTGGCGGTCGCCGATGATCAGCTGGCGCTGACCGCGGCCGATCGGGGTCATCGCGTCGATGGCCTTGATGCCGGTCTGCATCGGCTCGTGGACCGACTTGCGGACCATGACGCCGGGGGCCTGCAGCTCCAGGGCGCGACGGCCGGTGGAGGCGATGTCGCCCAGGCCGTCGATCGGGTTGCCCAGCGGGTCCACCACGCGGCCGAGGTAACCGTCACCCACCGGCACGGAGAGGACCTCGCCGGTGCGACGCACCGTCTGACCCTCCTCGACGCCGCCGAACTCACCGAGGACGACGACACCGATCTCGCGGGTGTCGAGGTTCAGCGCGAGGCCGAGCGTGCCGTCCTCGAACTTCAGCAGCTCGTTGGCCATGACCGAGGGCAGGCCCTCGACATGGGCGATACCGTCCGCCGCGTCAGTGACCGTGCCGACCTCTTCACGCGAGGCGGCGTCCGGCTGGTACGACTGGACGAAGTCGGCCAGCGCGTCCCGGATCTCCTCCGGCCGGATCGTAAGCTCCGCCATCAGGCTTCCCTGCTCTCCTAGGTTGCGATCCTCGGCCCGCCCGTGGAGGGCCGCAAGTTTCGTGGCTTACGCTCGCCGGTGGAATCACCGGGCCCGTCCGCACCCCGGGGGTGCGGCCGGTTCCCGGGGGTTTCCCCCGAGGGAACGCTGCCGATCCTCGGCCGGTGCTGTTGGACCGGCCGTTCGTATGTGCCGGCTGCCCCGTGGGTGGGACCGGCGCCCGACCGAGGGTCGGATGTACTGCGTCGGTACTGCGTCTGGTTGTGCCGCGGGGGCTCAGCCTTCGAGGGCCTGCCGAGCGCCTTCGAGGCGGCTCGACACCGTGCCGTCGATGATCTCGTCACCGATCTGCACCCGGACACCGCCGACGACCGTGGGGTCGACGTCGATGTTCAGGAGCACCGCCCGGCCGTACAGCCGGCCGAGCGCGCCCGCGAGGCGCTCCCGCTGGCCGTCGCTGAGCGGAACCGCGGTGGTGACCAGGGCCACCACACGGTCACGGCGGTCGGCGGCGAGCTTGGAGTAGGACTCCAGGCCCTGCTCCAGGCTACGGCCACGCGGGTGCACGACCAGAGCGGTGACCAGCCGGACGGTGCCGGGCAGGGCCCGGCCGCCGAGCAGCTTGGCGACCAGCGCGGTCTTCGCGGCGGCGGTGGCCTTGGGCTCGGTCAGCGCGGCGCGCAGCTCGTGGGAGCCGCTCACCACCCGGCCGAACCGGAAGAGCTCGTCCTCCAGGTCGTCCAGTCGACCGACCTTGTCGGCCGCGATGACCTCGGCGTACGCGGCCAGCCGCTCGGTCGCGTCGACCAGGTCGCGCGAGCCCGACCAGCGGGAGCGGACCAGACCGGACACCAGGTCCACGGTCTCACCGGAGACCTGGCCACCCAGCAGCGACGAGACCAGGCCGGCCTTGTCCGCGCCGGAACGGGACGGGTCGGTGAGCACCCGGCGCAGCGAGACCTCGCGGTCCAGCAGCGCGGTGACGGCGCTGAGCTCCTCGGCGACCTTGGCCGAGTCCACCGCGGTGTTGTCGGTCAGGCTGTCGAGGTTCTCCCGGCCGGCGGCCAGGGCCTCACGGCTGGCGCCGATCACTTGGCGACCGCCGCGCTCGCGGAGGCCTTGGCCTCGAGGTCGTCCAGGAAGCGGTCGATGACGCCGCTCTGCCGGGCGTGGTCCTCCAGGGACTCACCCACGATGCGGGAGGCCAGCTGCGAGGCGAGTGAACCCACGTCCTGGCGCAGGGCGGCGGTCGCCTGCTTCTTGTCGGCCTCGATCTGGGCGTGGCCGGCCGCGATGATGGCCTCGCGCTGGCGCTGGCCCTCCTCGCGCATCTCGCTGATCAGGGCAGCGCCCTGCTCGCGGGCGTGCTCGGTGATCCGAGCGGCCTCGTGACGCGCCTCGGCGAGCTCGGCACGGTACTTCTCCAGCAGGGACTGCGCCTCGGCCTGGGCGGCCTCGGCGCGCTCCATGCCGCCCTCGATCTGGTCCCGGCGCTCCGCCAGCACCTTCTCGATGCTGGGAAGAAGCTTCTTGCCGAGCAGACCGAAGACGATGAAGAAGCAGACCAGGCCGATGATCAGCTCGGGCGTCTTGGGCAGGAGGGGGTTCATCGGCCCCTCCGCCACAAACTGCGTGAGCATATCTGGACCTTCCGTCCGGTGGTACTACGGCGGATTACTTGGTGCCGAACACGAACGGCATGACGATGCCGATGAGCGCGAGCGCCTCGGTCAGCGCGAAGCCGATGAACATGTTGGAGCGGATCAGGCCGGCGGCCTCGGGCTGACGGGCCATGGCCTGAACGCCGTTGCCGAAGATGAGACCGACGCCGATGCCGGGGCCGATCGCGGCGAGGCCGTAACCGACGGAGGCGATGGAGCCACTGACCGCAGCGAGGTTCGACATCTCAGATTGTCCTTTGCAGGGTGGTGAACCGGTGGTGGTTGGCCACCGGACGTACGGGAGGGAGGAGAGTGGCTGAGGGCTACAGCGGACTCAGTGCGCTTCCTCAAGCGCACCGGCGATGTAGCTGCTGGCCAGCATCACGAAGATGTAGGCCTGCAGGAACTGGACCAGCAGCTCGAACGCGGTCAGACCCAGGGTCACCACGAAGGAGGTGCCGGCGTACAGCGCACCGATGCTCGGGGTCAGCAGGTACCAGGACGCGATGGAGAACATCACGATCAGCAGGTGGCCGGCGAACATGTTGGCGAAGGCTCGGACCGCGAGGGTGAACGGGCGCACGAAGATGTTCGAGAAGAACTCGATCGGGACCAGGATGAACATGACCCAGCCGGGGATGCCCGACGGCCAGCAGAGGTTCTTCAGACCGCCGACGAAGCCGTGCTTCTTGAAGGTCAGCGTCATGTAGGTGATCCAGACCACGGCCGCCAGGCCCGCCGGGAAGGCGATCACCGAGGTCACCGGGAACTGGGCCAGCGGGATCACCGACATGATGTTCATGATCCACACGAAGAAGAACATCGAGACCAGCATCGGGACGTACTTCTCGCCCTTTTTGCCGATCGTGTCGAGGACGATCGCCCGCTTGACGAAGTCGTAGCCGATCTCACCGACGAGCTGCAGCTTGCCGGGCAGCACCTTCGGCTTGGCGAACGCGACCCAGAAGAACCCGATCACCAGCACGGCGGCGATGATCGACAGCAGCATCGGCTTGTTGAAGTCGAAGCTCCCGATCGAGAAGATCGGCTTGAACTGGAACTCGTCGAGACCCGGCGCCGGGAAGCCGCAGCCAGAGAACAGATGGCAGCCCCCGGAGGCAAGCTGCACAGTGAGCTGGTCAGCACTCACCACGGACTCCTTCGTCGTGACGCATGGTTACGGCAACCTCGGTGTGTCGGCGCGGCCTGCGGCCACGGTGCGGCACTGGAACATGTTGGGTTTCTCGGTGACCCGGCGCGGCGGCGGGTGGCGCCGCCGCGGGATCTTCGAAGACTGCGCGAGTGCGGGGGGCGATCTTTCCGTGCGGCATCCGCGCGCCGCTCGGCGGGACCTGGCCGCTTCCCGTACTCCGTTGTTGCGACGGACGATAGCAGCCTGTCAGGACCGCATAAACACCGCCCCCCTCGCGAGAGGGACAGCAGGCGTCGGTCACTGTTGACGCTCCGAGTGCGACGTCCGGTCGGCGGCCCTGTCCTCGGAGTTCGTCTGTACGTAGAACGTCTTGGCCTTGAGCGCGCCCCGCACCTGACCAGCGGTCCAGATCAACGCGCAGCCGAGCAGGGTGAAGCCGAAGGCCTTGGTGTCGAAGAGCGTGGTGTTCTTGAAGATCGCCAGCACGATGGCCACCAGCAGGATCTGGGTCGTGTACACCAGCAGCCCTGCGGCCATCATCATCTGCGGGTTGTTCCTGGTCAGCCGGTCGAGGGCGAGCTGCCCGAAGCTGAAGAACGCCATCACCAGCAGGGTCGCGACCAGCGCGCCGATCAACCCCTTGCTCCCCACCACCACGGTCGAGATCGCAAGGGCAACGACTCCGGCGACCGCAGTGGGGATTGCGGCGCCGCGGATGATCCGGGCGTCGTGGGACGGCATGTCGGCAACTCCGGCGGCATGTCGAGGACGGGGGAAAGCTCTGCGGGAACGGGTGGCGCACGGTGCGGGAACACCGGACCGAGCGGGCGCCGGGAGATCGGCCGGCTGACGGCCGCGGCTCCTCGGAGACGACCCTCGGGGACGGAGGTCTTTCACCACTGGGTCTTTCGGCGCGTTCTCGGTACTCGTGAACGGTATCACAAACTATTTGATGAGAGCTTTACCATGAACGTGTGGCTCCTGTCACACTGACGGCCGAGCAGTGCCGCCGCACGGGTGAAGCCAATCGGAGTAAGTGAGCTGACGCCCCGACGGCTCGCGGTCACCCCGTCCGCTGGTCCCCCGCGGCGGAGGCGCCGGTGCCCAGCCGACCGAGCAGCTCCTGGTCCTTGGCGGACAGCTCGGCCATCGCCGGCGGCTCCTCGGTGACCACCTCGGCGACCGTCTTCGCGGCGACCGTCCCGGCCTCGGCCGGGGTCGCCTCGGCGACCTTGCCACCCCGTCGGTACCGCGGCGGCACGAAGGCCTGCACGGCGTTCGGCGCCTTCGGCCGGAACCGCGGGGTCAGCAGCACCACGATGCCGACCAGGCAGAGGCCGGCGCAGGCCAGCACCACCGTGCGACCGGTGTTGGTGAACGAGAAGGCCACCGTGCCGAAGGCGATCAGCGCGGCCCAGAAGTACATCACCAGCACGGCCCGGCTGTGCGAGTGGCCGACCTCCAGCAGCCGGTGGTGCAGGTGCTGCTTGTCGGCGGCGAACGGCGAACGGCCGGCCCAGGTGCGTCGGACCACGGCCAGCAGCAGGTCGGCCAGCGGCAGCGCGATCACGGTCAGCGGGAGCAGCAGCGGGATGTAGATCGGCACCAAGGCGTGCACCGCGGCGGTCTGCGAACCGGCCTGCGCGGTGATCAGGTCGGGGTCCACCCGGCCGGTGACCGAGATCGCGGCCACCGCGAGCATCAGGCCGAGCATCATCGAGCCGGAGTCGCCCATGAAGATCCGGGCCGGGTGCAGGTTGTGCGGCAGGAAGCCCAGGCACATGCCGATCAGAAGCGCGCTGAACAGCACGGCGGGCGCCGCCTCGCTGATCCCGTAGCCGTACCAGAGCCGGTAGGAGTACACGAAGAAGGCGATCCCGGCGATGCAGACCATGCCGCCCGCCAGGCCGTCCAGGCCGTCGATGAAGTTGACCGCGTTGACCATGACGACCACCAGCGCGACCGAGATGATCATGCCCTGGGTGGGAGTCAACGCGACCGGGCCGACGCCGGGGACCGGGATCGAGATGACCGTGATGCCCTGGTAGACCATCACACCGGCGGCGATCATCTGGCCGCCGAGCTTGACCAGCGCGTCAACGCCCCACTTGTCGTCCAGCACGCCGAGCACCCACATGATGCCGACGCCGGAGAGCAGGGCCTTGATGTCCGAGGAGTCGTCGCTGAAGACCTTGCCCAGGTTGGTCAGGTGCGCGGCCACCAGCAGGCCGGCGCAGAGCCCGCCGAACATGGCGATGCCGCCGAGCCGCGGGGTCGGCTCGGCGTGCACGTCACGGGCGCGGACCGGCGGCATGGCACCGGCGATGATGGCGAACTTCCGCACCGGAGCGGTCAGCAGGTAGGTGACCGCGGCCGTGCAGAAGAGCACGAGCAGGTACTCACGCACCGCTGACCTCCTTCCACTCGCGCCGACGGTTGAGTACGGAAGTTACTCCCGCACTGGTCCGGGGTTCGGGGTGCGTCGCCACGGCACACACCTTATTGAGTCGGACGCCCGCCGCGCGCACCGCGGTTCGCCCTAACGCCCGTCGCCGGCCCCGAACCTCCGGGCGAGTTCACGCACCCGGGGGACCACCCGGTCCACCGGTGTCCCGCCGAGCAGCTCCGCGATCAGCCCGCCCACCTCGGCCAGCTCCCGCGCGCCCATCCCCAGCGCGGCGGCCGCGCCGGTGCCCAGCCGGATCCCGGAGGTTTCCGCGGCCGACGCTGAATCGTACGGCAGTGCGCACTTTCCGAGCAGCAGTCCGGCCGCGGCGCAGCGCCGCTCGGCCTCCGCGCCGGTCACCCCCAGCGGGCCGACCTCGGCGGTCACCAGGTGGGTGTCGGTGCCGCCGGTGACCGGCCGGGCACCGGCCTCGGCGAGCGCCGCCGCGAGGGCGCGCGCGCCGTCGACCGCGCGCCGGGTGTACGCGCCGAACTCCGGCGTGCCCGCCTGCGCGAACGCGACCGCCTTGGCCGCCACCTCGTTCATCGCCGCACCGCCCTGGATGAACGGGAACACCGCGCGGTCCACCCGCTCGGCCAGCTCCCCGGTGCAGAGCAGCAGCCCGCCGCGCGGCCCGCGCAGCAGCTTGTGGGTCGCGGCCACCACCACGTCCGCGTGCGGCACCGGCGAAGGCGCCACCCCGCCGGCCACCAGGCCGATGGTCTGCGCCGCCGAGGCGATCAGATAGGCGTCCACCTCGTCGGCGATCTCCCGGAACGCGGCCCAGTCCTGGTGCCGCGGGTAGGAGATCGAGCCGGCCACGATGGCCTTCGGGCGGTGCACGTGGGCCAGTTCGCGGACCTGGTCCAGGTCGACCAGACCGTCCTCCTCGCGCACCCCGTAGCCCACGAACTGGAACCACCGGCCGGAGAAGTTCGCCCGCGAGCCGCAGGACAGGTGCCCGCCGTGCTCCAGCGAGAGCGCGAGCACCACGTCGCCCGGCCGCAGCAGCGCCGCGTAGGCCGCCAGCATCGCCGAAGTGCCGGAGCGGGGTTGGACGTTGGCGTGTTCCGCGGCGAACAGCCGGCGGGCCCGCTCGACCGCCAGCAGCTCGGTGGCGTCGGCCAGGGCGCAGCCGGTGTGGTGCCGGTGGCCGGGGTAACCCTCGGCGTACTTGTCCACCAGCGGGCCGCTCAGCGCGGCCAGCACGGCCTCGGTGGCCAGGTTCTCGCCGGCCAGCAGCTGCAGGCTGGTCGCGCGCCGCTCGGCCTCCGCCGAGAGCAGGTCGGCCAGCTCGGGATCGGCCGCCCGGAGCGCCTGCGAGGGCTCCCAGCGGACCTGCACGGCATCGGTGACGGTCATGGCGACGCTCCCGGGCGGTCAGGGCGGTGGGAACCAGCCTAGGACCGCGCGCCGCAGCCGTCCTGGCGGCGCTCGGCCGGTACGCCCGTCAGGGCGGTCAGCACCGGATCGAGCGCGTGGAATATCTCCTCGCCGCAGTCGCGGAACATCCCGATCGGCGCGCCGTACGGGTCGTCCACCTCGTCGGCCTCCGGGGTCGCCGCGAGCAGCCAACCGCGCAGCGAGGCGGCCGCCCTGACCAGCACCCGGGCCCGCTCGGTCAGCTCGGCGCCGTCCCGCGGGTCGGGCAGGGTGGCCGGGTCTATCGAGCGCACCAGGCGGGTGAACTCCTTGAGCGTGAAGGTGCGCAGTCCCGCCGCGTGGCCCATCGAGATCACCTGGGCCCGGTGGTCCAGGGTCGCGGTGAGCACCAGGTCGGCCTCGACCACGTGCTCGTCCAGCAGCTCGCGGCCCGCGAAGTTGCCGCTGTCCACGCCGTACTCGCCGAGCACGGTGGCCGCGTGCGCCTCCATCGGCGCGCCCTCGTGACCCCAGGTGCCGGCGCTCTCCACCACGATCCGGGCGGCCGAGCCGCCGTTCAGCCGGGCGTCCAGCTCATGCCGGGTCAGCCGCTCGGCGATCGGCGATCGGCACACGTTGCCGGTACAGACGAAGAGGATCCGGAAGACGTCGGCCGGGCGCGGCGCCACCGTGAGGTAGGGGGCCAGCCCGCCGAGCACCCGGTCGTCCGGGAGTCCGGGATGGAGTCCGGCCGTCAACTGCCGACCTCCAGGTCGGGGACGACCTCCCTCAGCTGCTCGACGCCGACCGCGCCGGCCCGCAGCAGGACCGGCACCTTGCCGGTGACGTCGACGATGCTGGAGGACTGGCCGTGCTCGGCCCGGCCGCCGTTCAGGTAGACCGCCACCGCGTCGCCCAGCTGGTACTCGGCGTCCTCGCAGGTCGCCGGGGACGGGCCACCGGTCTTGTTGGCGCTGGAGACGGCCAGCGGGCCGGTGGTGTTCAGCAGTTCGATGGCGACCGGGTGCAGCGGCATCCGGACCGCGACGGTGCCCCGGGTCTCGCCCAGGTCCCAGCGCAGCGAGGGCTGGTGGCGCGCCACCAGGGTCAGGCCGCCCGGCCAGAACGCGTCGACCAGTTCCCAGGCCTGCTCGGAGAAGTCGGTCACCAGGCCGTGCAGGGTGGTCGGCGAACCGACCAGCACCGGGGAGGGCATGTTGCGGCCACGGCCCTTGGCGGCCAGCAGGGCGGCCACCGCCTCGGCGTTGAAGGCGTCCGCGCCGACCCCGTAGACGGTGTCGGTCGGCAGCACGACCAGCTCGCCGCGGCGGATCGCCGAGGCGGCCTCGCGCAGCCCGGTCACGCGGTCGCCGGCGTCGGCGCAGTCGTAGCGGCGGCTCATCGGTGCGGTCCCCTTCCGGAACGGTTCATGTCTAGAGCTGGATCTTGCGGGCGGTGGTGAAGCGCGGACGTCCGTTCAGGTCGCGGTGGTCGGCGGTGTCCGTCCAGCCGCCCTCCTCGTTGAAGATCCACGGCACCTGGCCGCCCTGGGTGTCCGCGTGCTCGACCACCACCGCGCCGCCGGGCCGCAGCAGCCGGGCGGCGACCCGCTCGATGCCGCGGATCGTCTCCAGCCCGTCCTCGCCGGAGAAGAGCGACATCTGCGGGTCGTGGTCGCGCGCCTCGGGCGCCACGTACTCCCACTCGGTGAGCGGGATGTACGGCGGGTTGCTGATCACCAGGTCGAAGCGGCCGTCCCAGGAACGGTCGTCCACGAACGCCCGGGTGGCGTCGCCGGCGTGCAGGGTGACCCGGTCCCGGTCCCCGCTCGCCTCGATGTTGCGCCGGGTGTACTTCAGCGCGCCCTCGTCCAGCTCGAAGGCGTGCACGATGCTGCGCGGCAGCTCCTGGGCGAGGGCCAGCGCGATGGCGCCGGAGCCGGAGCAGAGGTCGACCACCAGCGGCTCGGCGACGTCCATCTCGCGCACCGCCTCTATCGCCCACTCGACCACGGTCTCGGTCTCCGGCCGGGGCACGAAGACGCCCGGGCCGACCTCCAGCTCCAGGTAACGGAAGAAGGCCCGCCCGGTGATGTGCTGCAGCGGCTCGCGCGCCTCCCGGCGCGACACGGCCTCCCAGTACCGGGCGTCGAAGTCGGCGTCCTTCACGGTGTGCAGCTGGCTGCGCTTGACGTGGTGGATGTGTGCGGCGAGCTCCTCCGCGTCGAAGCGCGGCGACGGCACGCCGGCCGCGGCCAACCGCTGGGTGGCCTGAGCCACCTCGGCGAGCAGCAGGTTCATCCGTACGTACCCCTCTGCAGAGTTACTGCTCTTGTGCGGCGGCGAGCTTCGCCGCGGCGTCGGCGTCCACCGCCGACTGGATCAGCGCGGTCAGGTCGCCGTCCAGCACCTGGTCCAGGTTGTACGCCTTGAAGCCCGTGCGGTGGTCCGAGATGCGGTTCTCGGGGAAGTTGTACGTCCGGATCCGCTCCGAGCGGTCGACCGTACGGACCTGGCTGCGCCGGGCGTCCGAGGCCTCCCGCTCGGCCTCCTCCTGCGCGGCGGCCAGCAGCCGCGAACGCAGGATGCGCATCGCCTGCTCCTTGTTCTGCAGCTGGCTCTTCTCGTTCTGGCAGGAGGCCACGATACCGGTCGGCAGGTGGGTGATCCGGACCGCGGAGTCGGTGGTGTTGACCGACTGGCCGCCCGGGCCGGACGAGCGGTACACGTCGATCCGCAGGTCGTTGGAGTGGACCTCGACCTCGACCTCCTCGGCCTCCGGGGTGACCAGCACGCCGGCGGCGGAGGTGTGGATCCGGCCCTGCGACTCGGTGGCGGGGACCCGCTGCACCCGGTGCACGCCGCCCTCGTACTTCAACCGGGCCCAGACGCCCTGGCCGGGCTCGGTGAGGCCCCTGGTCTTCACGGCCACCGAGACGTCCTTGTAGCCGCCCAGATCCGACTCGTTGGAGTCGATGATCTCGGTCTTCCAGCCGGCCCGCTCCGCGTAACGCAGGTACATCCGCAGCAGGTCGCCGGCGAACAGCGCGGACTCCTCGCCGCCCTCGCCCGCCTTGACCTCCAGGATGACGTCCTTGTCGTCGTTGGGGTCGCGCGGGACCAGCAGCAGCCGCAGCTCCTCGGTCAGCTCCGCCTGGCGGGTCTCGGAGGCCTTCACCTCGGCCAGGAACTCGGAGTCCTCGGCGGCCAGCTCGCGGGCCGTCTCGATGTCCTCACCGGCCTGCCGCCAGGCCCGGTAGGTGGCGGTGATCGGAGTCAGCTCGGCGTACCGCTTGGCCAGCTTGCGCGCGTTCGCCTGGTCCGCGTGCACGGACGGGTCGGCCAGCCGCTCCTCGAGGGCGGCGTGCTCGACGAGGAGCTCTTCGACTGCCTCGAACATGGCGGGGCCTACTTCCGGTGAGATCGGTTTCCAGGTGGTGAGACGCGAACGGCGCCGGCCCAGGTGCCCCCGCGATGTGCGGGGGCACCGGAGACCGGCGCCGCGGGAGCGCTAGGCCTTCGCGCTGTGCTGCTTGCCGAAGCGAGCCTCGAAGCGGGCCACGCGGCCACCGGTGTCGAGGATCTTCTGCTTGCCGGTGTAGAAGGGGTGGCACTGCGAGCACACCTCGGCGCGGATCACGCCGGAGGGCTCGGTGGAGCGAGTGGTGAACTCGTTGCCACAGGTGCAGGTCACACTGGTGACCACGTACGTGGGGTGGACGTCGCGCTTCAAGGGATTCTCCTAGGTATCGGGAGGGCACCGGGTCGGCGGAGGGAATCCGCACGTGAACCGGGACCGACGGACCAGTGTGCCAGCACGGTCCGCTTCTTCCCAAACCGGGGCCCGGGTGGATTTGTTCCGCACGCCCACGACGCGCTAGGGCGCGACCCCGGCGGGCGCCCCGGGCGGGGTCACGGGCGGAGTCACGGGCCGCGGCGCGGTGGACGCCCCGGACGGCGTCGCGTCGGCCGGGTTGCTCGGCTGGTCGCCGACGATCGCCGGCGGCACCGGCCGGTCGGCCCGCAGCGCGGCCCAGAGCCGGTCGGCCGACGGCAGCTGCGGCACCAGCCGGTCGGGGTCGTCGGGGGCCGTCACGACCGGCATGGTGACCATGGTGAGCCGGTCGGTGCCGATCCCCTTCAGCTCGTCACCCAGCCCGGTCAGCGCGCTCACCGAGGCCAGCCGGGAGTCGGTGGTGATGCTCCTGGTCAACGTGGTCCCCACGGTCCAGAGCCGGGCCGGGTTGGCGAACAGCCCGACCGACTCGACCTGCGTGATGACCGAGCGGACCAGCTCCTTCTGCAGCTCTATCCGGCCCAGGTCGCCACCGTCCCCGACGCCGTGCCGGGTGCGCGCGAAGGCCAGCGCCTGGGTGCCGTCGAGGTGGGTGGTGCCGGCCTTGAGGTCGAGCCCGCTGTCCTGGTCGTGGATGTCCGCCGTGGTCGTGACGGTCACCCCGCCGATCGCGTTGATGAAGTTCGCGAACCCGCTGAAGTCGATCTCCAGGTAGTGGTCCATCCGCAGCCCGGTCAGCTGCTCGGCGGTCTTCACCGCGCAGGCCGCGCCGCCGACCTCGTACGCGCTGTTGAACATCGCCCCGCGCAGCGGCGGCACCGGCGTGCCGTCCGGCGCGGTGCAGGCCGGCCGGGCGACCAGGGTGTCGCGGGGTATCGAGACCACCGTGCCGAGCGTGTGGTCCTGGTTGACGTGCAGCACCATCGCGGTGTCCGAACGGGCGGTGCCGTCGGTGGCGCCGCCGGCCAGCGCGCCGTTCGGGCCGCTGCGCGAGTCCGAGCCGAGGACCAGGACGTTGAAGGAGCCGTTGTTCGGCGCGGCCGGCCGGGAACCGCCCAACGCGCCGTCGATGTCGACGCCGCGGATGTCGTGGTCCAGCCGCCAGTACGCGTAACCGCCCACGCCGGCCCCGGCCAGCACCAGTGCGGCCAGCATCAGCGCGGCGGCCCGGAGCACCCGGCTGCGGCGGCCGCGGACCTCGCGGGACTTCTCCTGCTGCTGATCGGCCATGGCGTGGGTTCCTCGCGCTCGGAGCCACTCCTTTCGAGGATAAGCGCCCGAATTATTCGCGCATGTCCGGTTTGCGCAGTCGCGCAAGCGTCACGGAACGCCGGGAAACGCCGAGGAGCCCCGGGCGGCGGTGGCCGCCCGGGGCTCCTCGGGTTGGACGATGCGTCAGTCGCCGGATCCCGGCGTGGTCTTGGCGATCTGCATCAGGAACTCGCCGTTGCTCTTGGTCTGCTTCATCTTGTCCAGCAGCAGCTCGATCGCCTGCTGCGAGTCGAGCGCGTGCAGGACCCGACGGAGCTTCCAGGTGATCGCCAGCTCCTCGCTGCCGAGCAGGATCTCCTCCTTGCGGGTGCTGGACGCGTCCACGTCCACCGCGGGGAAGATCCGCTTGTCGGCCAGCTTGCGGTCGAGCCGCAGCTCCATGTTGCCGGTGCCCTTGAACTCCTCGAAGACCACCTCGTCGGCCCGCGAGCCGGTCTCCACCAGCGCGGTGGCCAGGATGGTCAGCGAGCCGCCGTTCTCGATGTTGCGCGCGGCACCGAAGAACTTCTTCGGCGGGTAGAGCGCGGTCGAGTCGACACCACCGGACAGGATGCGGCCGGAGGCCGGCGCCGCCAGGTTGTAGGCGCGGCCCAGACGGGTGATCGAGTCGAGCAGGATCACCACGTCGTGGCCCAGCTCCACCAGGCGCTTGGCGCGCTCGATGGCCAGCTCGGCGACCGTGGTGTGGTCCTCGGCCGGACGGTCGAAGGTCGAGGAGATGACCTCGCCCTTGACCGACCGCTGCATGTCGGTGACCTCTTCCGGACGCTCGTCGACCAGGACGACCATCAGGTGGCACTCGGGGTTGTTGCGGGTGATCGCGTTGGCGATCGCCTGCATGATCATCGTCTTGCCGGTCTTCGGCGGGGCGACGATCAGACCGCGCTGGCCCTTGCCGATCGGCGACACCAGGTCGATGATCCGGGTGGTCAGCACGCCCGGGTCGGTCTCCAGGCGCAGCCGCTCCTGCGGGTAGAGCGGGGTCAGCTTGCCGAACTCGGGACGGCCGCGGCCGCTCTCCGGGTCCATCCCGTTGACCGAGTCCAGCCGCACCATGGCGTTGAACTTCTCGCGACGCTCGCCGTCCCGCGGCTGGCGCACCGCGCCGGTGATCGCGTCACCCTTGCGCAGCCCGTTCTTGCGGACCTGGGCGAGCGAGACGTAGACGTCGTTCTGGCCGGGCAGGTAGCCGGAGGTCCGGACGAACGCGTAGTTGTCCAGGATGTCGAGGATGCCCGCGACCGGGATCAGCACGTCGTCGTCGCCGACCTGCGGCTCCGCCTGGCCGACCTCGAAGCCGTCGCGACGGCCCCGGCGGTTTCGGTCGCGGTAGCGACCGCGCCGGCCGCGCCGGCCGTCGCCGAACTCGTCCTCGTCGTAGCCGCCCTGCTGGGCCGGCTGGGTGGCCTGCTGGGTCTGCTGGGCGGCCTGGCCGCCCTGCTGCTGGCCCTGGCGCTCGGCGCGGTCCCGCCGGCTGCGGCGGTCCCGACGCGACTCGCGGCCCTCGGCGCCCTCGCCCTCGCCGCCCTCGGTCCGCTCGCGGCGGTCCCGACGCTCCCGGCGGCCCTCGCGCTGCTCCTCGCGGCCCTCGACGCCACGGCCCTCGCCCTGGCCGCGGGTCTCGGCCGGCTTGGTCTCGGTGACGGCCTCGGCCACGGTCTCCACCGCGGTGGCGGCGGGCGCCTCGGCGGTGGCGGTGCCGGTCGGCGCGCCGGCCGCGGAGGTGGCCCGGCGACGGCCGCGCTCGGCCCGCGCCGGGGCAGCGGCCTCGGGGGCTGCCTGACCCGGGATCTCGATCTGGGCGGGGGCCTCGGCCGGCTTCTCGGCGCTCTGGCTGGCGCGGCTGCGGCGGGCCGGCTTCTCACCGGCCGGGGCGGCCTCCTTGGCCGCGGCACGGGCCGGCGCGGCCGGGGCCGCGGAGCCGGAGGCGAGCAGCGGGTCGCCGCCGCTCTTCTCCTTGATGGCCTCGATGAGCTGCTGCTTGCGCATCCGGCCGGTGCCGCTGATGCCGAGCGTCGAGGCGAGCTTCTGGAGCTCCGCCAGGACCAGACCGTCAAGGCCTGCGGCGGCGGTACGGCGGCGCTTGGCCGGCGCGGCGGGCGCCGCGGGCGCATCCGTCGCGTCGGCGTCCGGGCGCACGCCCATCAGATCGGTGGTGTCGCTCACTAAGGGTCCTTCCCTGGAGCGGACGTCGGCCTGTCTGGCTCGGCGACCGGTTGTGCTGTCTGACCTGCGCTCTGATCGGCGGAGGTCCGAGGCGGTGGTCCCGCCACCGCGGCGGTGCTGGGCGGCGGGAGAGTGCGAAGTGCGGTGCACGAGGCACGGTGGAGCGGATGGCACGGCGGACGGATCTCATGCCGACCGCGCAGCCTGCGAAACCCGGGCCCCCGTCGCGTGACGGTCTCCCGCGCTCCCGCCCGTCAGGACCTCGTCGGAAGGTCCGGTTGCGGCGGGTGGGGGTCAGGTTCCGTCACGGCTTCGGGATGCGGCCACAGTCGCGCAGGCAGGCTGCGTACGCGCCGTGGTGGGCTCCCGGAGAATCGTGGTCCCCGACATCGCCTGGATCCCGTGGAGACGGGATGCCGGGATGGGGACGCGGTGCACCGGGCCCCGCAGGGCACCTGATGCAGACATGAGGTTAACACTACCGACCCCCTCACACATTCCCCAGCCTTGGGCTTGCCAATCGTGTCCCCGCCGTCCGCCCATCCCGGGCCGTGCGGTGGCGGCACGATCGTGCGGACAGTGACCGCGCGGGCCGCGTGGTCACTGTGCGTGGACGGTCACCCGTCCAACGGCAGGACGCGTGCTCCGTCACGGTCCAGCTGCAGCCGGTGCGCCGCGAACGACGGACCGGCGAAGTGCAGCAGCTTGTCGGCGCCCGCCTCGTCGGTCAGCGCGAGCACGGTCGGACCGGCACCGGAGATCACCGCCGGCACCCCCTCGGCCCGCAGCGCGCCGACCAGCGCGGCGCTGTCCGGCATCGCGGAGGCGCGGTAGTCCTGGTGCAGACGGTCCTCGGTGGCGGGCAGCAGCAGCTCGGGGCGCCTGGTCAACGCCTCGACGAGCAGTGCGGAACGGCCCGCGTTGGCGGCCGCGTCGGCCAGCGGGACGGTCTTCGGGAGCAGGCCGCGGGCGGTCTCGGTGAGCACCTCGGTGGACGGGATGAAGACCATCGGCACGATCTCGGCGGCCGGGTCCAGCCGGACCGCGCGGGCCGCGTCCTCGTCCGTCCAGGCGATGGTGAACCCGCCGGCCAGGCAGGCGGCGACGTTGTCCGGGTGGCCCTCCAGCTCGGAGGCGAGGGCCAGCAGCGCGGCGTCGTCGAGGGCGGCCGGGCCGCCGATGGTCACCGCACGGGCGGCGACGACGCCCGCGCAGATCGCGGCCGAGGAGGAGCCCAGGCCGCGGCCGTGCGGTATGCGATTGGCGCAGACCACTTCGAGCCCGCGTGGCTGCCCGCCGAGCCGGTCGAAGGCGGCCCGCATCGAACGGACCACCAGGTGGCGCTCGTCCCGGGCCAGGGTCTCGGCGCCCTCGCCCGCGATGTCGACCGAGAGGCCGGAGTCGGCGACCCGGACCACGATGTCGTCGTACAGGCCCAGGGCGAGTCCGAAGGCGTCGAAGCCGGGGCCCAGGTTGGCGCTGGTCGCGGGGACCCGCACCCGGACGGCGGCGGCACGGAACGCGGGACCGGCCATGCGGTGGACTCTCCTGGGGATCTAGAGGCCGCGCGGAGCGCGTCGAAGGGGGGATGGGCGGGTGTCGGGTGGGAGCCGATGAGGTCAGGGCCTGCCCGGCCGTTGGCATGCGCCACACCGCCGGGAGCCAGCGTATCGAAGAGAGGTTCCACAGCGGTACACCCCGCTCCCTCTCGATCTGCCGTGTTGCAGGTTCTGGCCGGAATCCGTGCCGAAATGGCATCGGATCAGCCTCGCAAACACCAACGAAATCGACACCGGTTGCGTTACCCGGACACGCCGGTGGGCCGGTCCCGAACGGACCGGCCCACCGGTGGTCGACGCCACGTCAGTCCAGCAGGCCCAGCCGCCGCGCGGCCGCCTCGGCGCTGATCGGGACGACGTGCGGCTGCGGCGCGCCGGCCACCGCCCAGTCCGGATCCTTCAGGCCGTTGCCGGTGACCGTGCAGACGATCCGCTGGCCCGGGTCGACCAGGCCGCGCTCGGCCGCCTGCAGCAGCCCGGCCACACCGGCGGCCGAGGCGGGCTCCACGAAGACGCCCTCACGCGCCGCCAGCAGGCGGTAGGCGGAGAGGATCTGACGATCGGTCACCTTGTCGATCAGGCCGCCCGACTCGTCCCGGGCGGCCTCGGCGAAGGCCCAGGAGGCGGGGTTGCCGATCCGGATCGCGGTGGCGATGGTCTGCGGCTTGAGCACCGGCGCGCCGTCCACGATCGGGGCCGAGCCGGCCGCCTGGAAACCCCACAT
Source organism: Kitasatospora sp. NPDC024654 (assembly GCF_055559155.1). Taxonomy (NCBI): domain Bacteria; kingdom Bacillati; phylum Actinomycetota; class Actinomycetes; order Kitasatosporales; family Streptomycetaceae; genus Kitasatospora; species Kitasatospora sp. NPDC024654. Next base: position 112,468 of record NZ_JBVHLF010000006.1, on the reverse strand, counting down.
CCGTGGCTTGCGGGAGGCCAGGCCGTCGTCCGCGTACTCCCGGTAGCCCTTCCAGTAGGCGGTGATGTTGCCCGCGTTGCCGACCGGCAGCACGTGGATGTCGGGCGCGTCGCCGAGCATGTCGACGATCTCGAAGGCCGCCGTCTTCTGGCCCTCGATCCGGACCGGGTTGACCGAGTTGACCAGCGCGACCGGGTAGTTCTCGGACAGTTCACGCGCCAGGGTGAGGCAGTCGTCGAAGTTCCCGTCCACTTGGAGGATCTTCGAGCCGTGCACCAGCGCCTGGCCCATCTTGCCGAGCGCGATCTTGCCCTGCGGGACCAGCACCGCGCAGACCATCCCGGCCCGGACCGCGTAGGCGGCCGCCGAGGCCGAGGTGTTGCCGGTGGACGCGCAGATCACCGCCTGCGCGCCGGCCTCCTTGGCCTTGGAGATCGCCATCGTCATGCCGCGGTCCTTGAACGAACCGGTCGGGTTGGCGCCCTCGACCTTCAGGTAGACGTCACAGCCGGTCCGCTCGGACAGCAACTGGGCCGGGACCAGCGGCGTGCCGCCCTCCAGCAGGGTGACCACCGGCGTCGTCGCGCTCACCGGCAGCCGGTCGCGGTACTCCTCGATCAGGCCACGCCACTGGTGGGTGTGGGCGGCTCGGGCGGTGACGGCGTTCATGGTGCTCTACTCCCCTTCGACCCGCATGATGCTGGCCACGTCGCGCACGCTGTCCAGCGCGCGCAGCTTGTCAACGGTCGCCGACAGCGCGGCGTCGGTGGCGCGGTGGGTGACCACGACGAGCGAGGCGTCGCCGTCGCGGCCCTGCTGGCGCACGGTGTCGATGGAGACGCCGTGCTCGGCGAAGACCGAGGCCACCTGGGCGAGCACGCCCGCCCGGTCGTCCACGTCCAGGCTGACGTGGTAGCGGGTGACCACCTCGTCCATCGGCTTGGCGGGCAGCTGGGTGTAGACCGAGTCACCCGGGCCGGTGGCGCCGCCCAGCTTGTTGCGGCAGACCGCGACCAGGTCGCCGAGGACCGCGCTGGCGGTCGGCGCGCCGCCCGCGCCCGGGCCGTAGAACATCAGCCGGCCGGCCGCCTCGGCCTCGACGAAGACCGCGTTGTAGGCCTCGCGGACCGAGGCCAGCGGGTGCGAGAGCGGGATCATCGCGGGGTGCACCCGGGCGGTGACCGAGGCGCCGTCCCTGGCCCGCTCGCAGATCGCCAGCAGCTTGACCACGCAGCCCATCTGCTTGGCGCTGGCGATGTCGGCGGCGGTGACCTCGGTGAGGCCCTCGCGGTAGACGTCGGCGGCGGTGACCTTGGTGTGGAAGGCGATGCCGGCCAGGATCGCGGCCTTGGCGGCGGCGTCGAAGCCCTCGACGTCGGCGGTCGGGTCGGCCTCGGCGTAGCCCAGCGCGGTGGCCTCCTCCAGCGCCTCCGAGTAGCCGGCGCCGGTGGTGTCCATCTTGTCCAGGATGAAGTTGGTGGTGCCGTTGACGATGCCCAGCACCCGGTTCACCCGGTCGCCGGCCAGCGACTCGCGCAGCGGCCGGATCAGCGGGATCGCGCCCGCCACCGCCGCCTCGTAGTACAGGTCCACGCCGGCCGCGGCGGCGGCCGCGTGCAGCTCGGCGCCGTCCTTGGCGAGCAGCGCCTTGTTGGCGCTGACCACCGAGGCGCCGTGCTCGAAGGCCGAGAGGATCAGGTGTTTGGACGGCTCGATCCCGCCCACCACCTCGATCACCACGTCGACGTCGCCGCGCTTGACCAGCGCCTCGGCGTCGGTGGTGAGCAGGTGCTCGGGGACGCCCGGGCGGGGGCGCCCGGCTCGGCGCACCGCGATGCCGGCGAGCTCGACCGGCGCGCCGATCCGCGCGGCGAGGTCGGCGGCGTCCGTCGTCATGATGCGCGCCACCTCGGAGCCCACCACACCACAGCCCAGCAACGCCACCTTCAGCGGGCGCGTACGCATCATCCGACTCCGCTCATCCATCCTGGTCGCCGGCGGTCGCTCGTTCGGGGGTACCACCGGTCATCGGTCCGTCCCAGTCTCCGGGACTTTCCGTGCGAATCTACGGGCATTCCAGGATTTGAGACGAAATTTCCGCTATCCGACATCGAGCCGGAGGAGATCCTCCTCCGTCTCGCGCCGCACGATCACCCGCGCCGCGCCGTCCTTGACCGCGACCACCGGGGGGCGCAGCGCGTGGTTGTAGTTGCTCGCCATCGAACGGCAGTACGCACCGGTGGCGGGCACCGCGATCAGGTCACCGGGCGTCAGGTCGGCGGGCAGGAAGGCGTCCCGGACCACGATGTCGCCCGACTCGCAGTGCTTGCCGACCACCCGGACCAGCATCGGCGCCGCCTCGCTGGTACGCGACACCAGGGCCACCGAGTAGTCGGCGTCGTAGAGCGCGGTGCGGATGTTGTCGGACATCCCGCCGTCCACGCTGACGTAGGTGCGCAGGCCCTCCAGCGGCTTCACCGTGCCGACCTCGTAGAGCGTGCAGGCGGTCGGGCCGACGATCGCCCGGCCCGGCTCGACGCTGAGGCGCGGCGCGGTGAGGCCGGCGGCGGCGCACTCCCGGCGGACGATGGCGGCCAGCGCGGCGGCGATCTCGGCCGGCTCGCGCGGGTCGTCCTCGCTGGTGTAGGCGATGCCGAGGCCACCGCCGAGGTCGATCTCCGGCAGCTCGACGCCGTGCTCGTCGCGAATGTCCGCCAGCAGCCCGACCACCCGGCGGGCGGCCACCTCGAAGCCGGCGGTGTCGAAGATCTGCGAGCCGATGTGCGAGTGGATGCCGCGCAGCTCCAGGCCCGGCCGGCCGAGCACTCGGCGGACCGCCTCGGCGGCGGCGCCACCGGAGAGCGAGAGGCCGAACTTCTGGTCCTCGTGCGCGGTGGCGATGAACTCGTGGGTGTGCGCCTCGACGCCCACCGTGACCCGGACCAGCACCGGCTGGCGGACCCCCTGGCCCTCGGCGATCGCGGCCAGCCGCTCGATCTCCTGGTAGGAGTCGAGCACGATGTGACCCACCCCCGCCTTGACCGCCTGCTCCAGCTCCTGCTCCGACTTGTTGTTGCCGTGCAGCGCGATCCGTTCGGCGGGCATCCCGGCGGCCAGCGCCACGGCCAGCTCGCCCGGGCTGCAGACGTCCAGGTTGAGGCCCTCCTCGTGCAGCCAGCGGACCACGGCCTTGGAGAGGAACGCCTTGCCCGCGTAGTAGACGTCGGCGTCGCCGCCGAAGGCGTCCCGCCAGGCACGGGCCCGGGCGCGGAAGTCGTCCTCGTCCATCAGGTACGCCGGGGTGCCGAACTCGGCGGCCAGTGCGCCGACGCCGACCCCGCCGACGGTGACCGCGCCGTCCGCGCCGCGGGCGACGGTACGGGACCAGACCTTCGGGTCGAGCGCGTTCAGGTCGCTCGGCGGGGCCTGGTAGTGGCCCTCGGGCAGCACGTCGCCGTGGCGGGGGCCCGCGGGGTGCGCGGAGCGGCTCATGGTGGTCTCTTCCTCGGTTAGTGCAAGGGGCAGTGACGGCTCTGGCGAGCCGTCACCGCCCCTGAACGCGGGCGGGGCGGTGTCACATCCGCTCGGGCGCCGAGACGCCCAGCAGGTTCAGGCCATTGGCCAGCACGGTCCTGGTGGCCTCCACCAGCCAGAGCCGGGCCCGGTGGGTGTCGTTCAGCTCCTCGTCCCCCTTGGGCAGGAACGGGCAGTTGTCGTAGAAGCGGTGGAAGGCGCCGGCGACGTCCTCCAGGTAGCGGGCCACCCGGTGCGGCTCGCGCAGCTCACCGGCGGTGGCGATGATCCGCGGGAACTCGCCGAGCGCGCCGAGCATGTCGCTCTCCCACTGGGTGGCCAGCAGCTCGGGCCTGAAGTCCGCGGCGGAGCCCTTGTCGACGCCCAGCTCGGCGGCCTTGCGCGCCACTCCGCACATCCGGGTGTGCGCGTACTGCACGTAGAAGACCGGGTTCTCGTTCGACTGGCTGGTGAGCACGTCGATGTCGAGGGTGATGGTGGAGTCGGTGGAGGACCGCGCCAGGGTGTAACGGGCGGCGTCCACGCCGACCCAGTCAACCACGTCGTCGATGGTGATGATGTTGCCGGCCCGCTTGGACATCCGGACCTCCTCACCATCGCGCAGCATCTTGACGAACTGGCCGATCTTGACCTCGATGTTGCGGTCCATGTCGTCGCCGGCGCAGGCCGCGATGGCCTTGAGGCGGTTGACGTAGCCGTGGTGGTCGGCGCCCAGCATGTAGACGGAGACCTCGCTGCCGCGGTCCCGCTTGCTCAGGTAGTAGGCGGCGTCGGCGGCGAAGTAGGTCGTCTCGCCGTCGGCCTTGATCAGGACCCGGTCCTTGTCGTCGCCGAAGTCGGTGGTGCGCAGCCAGATCGCGCCGTCCCGGTCGAAGACGTGGCCCTGCTCGCGCAGCCGGTCGATGGCCTTCTCCACGGCGCCGGAGTCGTGCAGCGACTTCTCCGAGAACCAGGTGTCGAAGTGCACGCCGAACTCGTCCATCGAGCGCTGGATCTCGGCGACCATCAGCTTCAGGCCCTCGGTGCGGAACACCTGCAGCTGCTCGTCCTCGGGCAGCCGGAGCACGCCCGGGATGCCGTCGGTGATCGCCTTGGCGATGTCACCGATGTACTCGCCGACGTAACCGTCGGCCGGGACCTCCCGGCCGTTGGCGGCGGCCCGCAGCGAGGCGGCGAACTTGGAGATCTGCACACCGGCGTCGTTCAGGTAGTACTCGGTGGCCACCTCGGCGCCGGTCGCGCGGAGGATCCGGGCCAGCGAGTCGCCGACGGCCGCCCAGCGGACCCCACCGATGTGGATCGGGCCGGTCGGGTTGGCGGAGACGAACTCCAGGTTGATCCGCAGACCCTTGAGCGCCTCGTTGCGGCCGTACGCCGCGCCGGCCTCGACGATGGTGCGGGCCAGCTCGCCCTGGGTGGCGGCGTCCAGGGTGATGTTCAGGAAGCCCGGGCCGGCGATGTCGACCTTGGCGACGCCGGGCAGCTCTCGCAGGCGGGCCGCCAGTGCCTCGGCGACGGCTCGCGGCGGCTTGCCGGCCGGCTTCGCGAGCTGGAGGGCCACGTTGGTGGCGTAGTCGCCGTGGTCCCGGTTCTTGGGTCGCTCGACCGTGACCGTCTCGGGAACGGGGACGGACAGCTCGCCCGCCTCGACGGCGGTGCGCACGGCGACCTGGACTGCCTGGGAAAGCTCTGCGGGTGTCACGACGCCAAGCGTAGGCGAGAGGCGGCACGGCCCGGCCACTCGGCCACCCGTTGAGACGGTTCGATCCACGGTGGCGTTCGCTGAGGGCGAAACACCGGCCCCTGCCCCCGGCTACCCCCGGAGCCCTCCGGCCCCTTCGCCGAAGCCGTACGCGAACCCGTCCCCGTCCCGCATCCGCAGGGTCAGCAGCCGGCGGACCAGCTCCACCAGGTCACCCGGGTCGAACGGCTTGGCCAGATAGCCGTCCACCCCCACCGACTCGCCGCGGGCCAGGTCCGCCGGCGTACAGGCACTGACGATCGCGATCGGCAACCGCGCGGTCTCCGGCCGGGCGCGCAGCCGGGCCGCCGTCCGCAGCCCGTCCAGCCTGGGCATCATCACGTCGAGCGTCACGACGTCCGGGGCTATTCGGTGGACCACCTCCAGGCACTCGGCACCGTCGGCCGCGGTCACCACCTCGAAGCCCTCCAGCTCCAGGTTGACCCTGATCAGCCGGCGGATCACCTCGCTGTCGTCCACCACGAGGACCCGCCCGGACACACCCGACACCCCACCGAGACTACGGCCGCCCGCCCCCGCCCGTCCGGCCTTTGCGCACTTCCGCCGCCCCCGCCGCACCCCACCCGGGAAACCCCTGCACGGACCACCCCACCGAGCTGGTAATGTTCTCCACGTCGCCGAGAACGCGGCAAGCACCACCAAGCAGGCCCCCGTAGCTCAGGGGATAGAGCACCGCCCTCCGGAGGCGGGTGCGTAGGTTCGAATCCTACCGGGGGCACTTCGCAAGAAGTGCAACTAAGGCCCAGGTCAGCTGACCTGGGCCTTTTTCATGACTTCGGGGGGCGCATGAGCCGAGACGGCGAACCGCCGGCGCACCACTCCCAGAGCCGCCGGTTCCGAACGGACTGGCAGAACCGGGCCAAGGCCGTCGCCGCGGGCGGATTCGTCCTCGCCCTCGCCATCGGCCCGCCGCTCAGTGCCCTCGGCCAACTGTGGACCAGCCGCTCGCCCTTCGTCCTCGGCGAGCTGCTGGGCATCGCCCCGTTCGTCCTGCTCGGCGCGCATCTGGCCCGCGGCGCGCTGCAGAGCACCACCGTCGACGCGCACGGCATCAGCTTCGGGCAGCCGCTCGGCCGTCGGCGGTCCTGGCGTTGGACAGAGCTCACGGCGGTCGGCGTCCGGGAAGTCGTCCGGGCCGACGGCGGGTTCCGGTACATCGCCCTCCGGACCGCCGACGGCAGGACCGTCGACCTCCCGGCCCCCGTCAGCCTCGGCCGCTCCCCCGCCCCGGACTTCCCCCGGAACGCGGCGACCATCGAGGCCCTCTGGTTCGCCGGCGGCGGCAGCACCTCCTGACAGTCCGCCCGTGGCCGGTCAGGCCGCTCCGGGCGGATCGCCGGCTTCCGCGTTCGACGCGTGAGCATGGGCGAGCCCTCCCGCCGGGGGGATGGGAGGGCTCGTCGGTCTGGGGGGTGACGGTCAGGAGGAGGACTGGGACTCGGCGGTCTGGTAGAGGCCGGCGATCGTCTGGTCGAAGTACGCGCTGTACGAGACGTCCGGGGTGTCGCCGCCCTGCTGGTAGCCGCCGATGACGCCGATGACCGCGCCGGTGGAGGTGTCGATCCAGGGGCCGCCGCTGGTTCCGCCGGCGTAGGCCGGGCAGGCGATCTGCCGCTGGTAGGTGCTGAACTGGCTGGTGGCGTTGGTGCACAGGGACGGGTCGTCGCCGTTGTTGTTGTAGCCGTAGAGGCGGACGCTGTCCGTGAAGGCGGCGTTCAGGCCGATCGGGTTGGCGCCGACCACGTCCTGGACCTGCTGGCCGCTGCTGTTGGGGCCCAGCTCCAGGAAGGCGAAGTCCTCGTCGGTGTCGCCGTTCTGGCTCCAGCCGCTGGTGGTGAAGATCTTGGTGACCGGCCAGCTGCCGAACGGCGCGTTGCCCTCGCGGTAACCGGGCACGAAGCTGACGCCCTGGGTGGAGGACAGGCAGTGGGCCGCGGTGAGGATCAGGTTGTGGCCCGGGCTGGGCACCACGCTGGCGGTGCAGAAGTGGTTGCCGGGGCCGACGCTGCCGCTGAAGAGCGCGCCCACCCGGTTGGACTCGGGGCCGGCCGGGGCGATCACCGTGGTGTCGGGCGTCAGGTTCGGCGCGGCGGCAGGCGTGGGCGAGGAGGAGGGGGACGGCGAGGAGGAAGGGGACGGCGAGGGGGAGGCCGAAGAGCTGGGGGTGGCGGAAGGCGAGGGGGACGGCGAGCCGGCGGCGGCCAACGGGGAGGCCGAGGACGCGGACGGCGACGCGTGCGTGGCCGTCGCGTGGCTGGCGGTGACCGTCGGGCGGGCGAAGGCCAGCGCCTCCGGGGCGACCAGGCTGACCCCGGCGGCCGTGGCGACCAGGGCGGCGGCCATGCTGACCCCCAGCAGGATGGGACCGGGCTTGGAACGGCGCCCACGGTGCTGCCGCCGCTGCTGACTGCTCATCAGGTCAGTGCCTCCTGCCCACGATCGGTGGCCCCGGCGTCCGCCCCGGCGGTGAAGCACTGCCGGGGCGTCTGGGTATGTTCCGACTATGTCCCGGCCGAGTGGTAACGGGATGATCCTCCGCTGAGAGCCGAGTGAGAATCCACCGGCCGGACGATCACTGCCTTGATCGATTGCGAACTGCCATCATCATGCCGGAGCGAGGCGCTCCGGTGAAGGGGGGCAGGAACGGTTTTTCCCAGGTTGAGGCGGGTTCATGCCCCCGCTGGCCTGCGGGTGCGACTTCGGACGGCGGTCAGGGGTGCGCCACGGCGCGCACCGAGGAGGCCTCGCCGGTATCCTCCGCCTCACCCGGCTCGGGCCGGTGGTCGATCATCAGGAAGCCCAGCAGCGCGGCGAGCAGCAGGATGCCCAGGGCGACCGTGGTGGCCACCGTGTAGCCGTGCACCGCGGCGGCGGACTGCACCAGCGGGTCAGCTCCGTTCCGGCCGACCAGGTACGCCGTGGTGGCGCTGGCCGCGACGGTGTTGAGCAGCGCGGTGCCGATCGAACCGCCGACCTGCTGGGCGCTGTTGATGGTGGCCGAGGCCGCGCCCGTCTCGTACCGCGCGACGCCCAGGGTGGCCAGGCTCATCGACGGCATGAAGACCAGGCCCATGCCGAGGCCGAGCAGGATCTCGGCGGGCAGCACCGAGGTCAGGTACGGACTGTCCACCTGCAACCGGGTCAGCCAGGCCATCCCGGACGCGCCCAGTAGCAGGCCGGGCACGGTCAGGCGCCGGGTCGGCACCCGGGTCATCAGCCGGGACGCCACGCCGGTCGCGCTGAGCACGATCGAGACGGTCATCGGCAGGAAGGCGAGCCCGGTCAGCACCGGCGAGTACCCCTTGATCACCTGCAGGTAGTAGCTGAGGAAGAGGAACAGCCCGAACAGCCCGATCACCGCCAGACCCACCCCCAGCGCCGCGCCGCCGCGGTTGCGGTCGCGCACGACGTGCAGCGGCAGCAGCGGGTGGCCGCTGCGCCGCTCGGCGAGCACGAAGGCCACCAGCAGCAGCACGCCCAGGGCCAGGCAGAGCAGCACCAGCCAGTCGCTCCAGCCGCGCGACTCGGCCTCCGAGGTGCCGTAGACGATGGCCAGCAGCCCGCCACAGCCCAGGAACGCGCCGGGCAGGTCGAGCCGGATCCGGGCGTCCCTGGCCACCAGGTCGGTGCGCAGCAGGTAGCCGGCGGCGCAGGCGGCGGCCAGCGCGATCGGCACGTTGACGAAGAGGCACCAGCGCCAGTCCAGGTACTCGGTCAGCAGCCCGCCAGCGATCAGGCCGATCGCGCTGCCGCCGCCCGCGATCGCGCCGAAGACGCCGAACGCGGTGGCCCGCTCGCGCGGCCGGGTGAAGGTGGTGGAGAGCAGGCCCAGCGCGGACGGCGCCAGCAGCGCGCCGAAGCCGCCCTGCAGCGCACGGGAGGCGAAGAGCATCGCGGGGGAGACCGCGAAGCCGCCGAGCGCCGAGGCACTGGCGAAACCCAGCAGGCCGGTCAGGAAGGTGCGCTTGCGCCCGTAGAGGTCGCCGATCCGGCCGCCGAGCAGCAGCAGACCGCCGAAGGCCAGGGTGTAGGCGGTGATCACCCACTGCCGGTCGCCGTTGGAGATGCCCAGGTCGTGCTGGGCGGACGGGAGCGCGATGTTCACGATGGTGATGTCGAGCACGATCATCAGCTGGGCGACGGCGATCACGGCGAGCGCCCGCCAGCGGCGGGGATCGGGCCCCGGGTCGGCTGCGACCGGGGCTGCGGCTGAGGCTGAGGCTGAGGCGTCTGACGCGGGCACGGAGGACACGGGTGCACCTTCCGCCGGGGGGGTGCTGACAGTGTGCGCGAACGGCACTGCGGTCCAGCGAAGCCCTCCGGCCCGGTCAGGGGCAAATGAAAGTCTGCTTAATCGTCCGACGAATCCGAATATTTGGTACGTACTTCGACTTTCCGTGGGGTGGGGAACCGGCTCCCGGCCCCCACCACGCGCCGGGACGCGCGCGCCGGGGCTCGTCGGCGCGCCGGGGTCGGCCGACGCGCCGACGGCTTCCGTCAGAGCGCCGACAGTTCCGCGACCAGGTCGTCCAGCCCCAGCGAACCCTGCGAGAGCGCCGCCATGTGCCAGGCCTTGAGGTCGAACTCCTCGCCGCGTGCCTCGCGCGCCGCCCGGGCCGCCGCCCGGCCGCGCAGCCAGGCCCGCTCGCCGAGCTTGTAGCCGATCGCCTGGCCGGGCATGCCGAGGTAGCGGACCAGCTCGCTGTCGAGGAAGGCCGGGGCCAGGCCGCAGTAGCGGCCGAAGAACTCGCGGGCGGCGACGGGTGTCATCGCCTCGCCCGGCCGGTACGGCGAGTCGGCCGGGAAGTCCAGGCCGACGTGCATGCCGATGTCCACGATCACCCGCAGCGCGCGCATCATCTGGGCGTTCAGGTAGCCCAGCCGGTGGCCCGGGTCGGTGAGGTAGCCCAGCTCGTCCATCAGCCGTTCGGCGTAGAGCGCCCAGCCCTCCAGGTTGGCGCTCACCCCGCCCAGGCTGACCTGGTAGGTGGAGAGCCGGTCGGCGACGTAGTTCCACTGCGCCAGCTGGAGGTGGTGGCCGGGGACGCCCTCGTGGTACCAGGTGCTGACCAGGTCCCAGACCGGGAAGCTGGCCCGGCCCAGGGTGGGCAGCCAGGTCCGGCCGGGCCGGCTGAAGTCCAGCGAGGGCGCGGTGTAGTACGGCGCGGCCGCGCTGCCGGGCGGAGCGAGCCGGGACTCCACCCGGGTGACCGGCTCGGCCAGGTCGAAGTGGACGCCCTGGAGGTCGTTGACCGCCTGGTCCATCAAGCCCTGCAGGAACTCCTGGACCGGCCCCTCGCCGACGATCGCCGGACCGTCGGTGTCCAGCCAGCGCATCGCCTCCATCGGGGTGCTGCCGGGCAGCACCTTCTCGGCCTCCACCCGCATCTGCGCGTCCAGGTCGCGGAACTCCGCCCAGGCCCACCGGTACGCCTCGTCCAGGTCCAGGTCGGCGCCCGTCCAGTAGCGGACGAACCGGGCGTAGCGCTCGCGGCCGATGGTGTCGGGGGTGTCGGCGGCGGCGGGCTGGTAGACCTCGGCCATCCAGTCGCGCAGCTCGGCCAACTTGCCGGCGACCGCGACCGCGACGTCGGTCAGCCCGCCACGCAGCCCCTCCGGTGCCGGGGCCACCAGGACGCCGAACCAGCCGGCCGCCCGGCCCGCCTCGCCGGCCGCCGGGTCGGCCGCCAGCCACTCGGCGAGCTGGCCGATCACCGTCTCGACCTGGCGCGGGCCGGAGAGCAGGCCGCGCTCGATGCCCTCGGCCAGGGTGGCACGGTACTGGTCGAGGGCCAGCGGGATCCGGGCCAGCCGGCGGCCGAGCCGCGCCCAGTCCTCGGCGGTGTCGGTCGGCAGCAGCGTGAAGACCTCCCGCAGGTTGTGCAGCGGGGAGCCGAGGTTGCGGACCGCGCGCAGCTCCTCGCCGGCGTCGTGCACGGCGAGCTCGGCGGTGAGCCGCTCGCGCAGCAGCCGGGCGCAGCGCCGCTCGGCCTGCGGGTCGGCGGCCGACGCGATCCGACCGGCCGCCTCCGCCTCCTCCAGCTCCGCCAGCGTGCGGCGGGCGAGGTCGGCCAGTGCGGCGAGGCCGGCCGGGGAGAGGTCGGGCAGCCTGTCGTCCTCCGGGTTCAGCCCGAGGTAGACGGCCGTGAGCGGGTCGAGGTCGGCGAGCGCGTGGACGTACGCGTCGGCGATCCGCCGCGGGGTGGCGCCGTCGGCGCCCAGCGAGTTCGGTTCGTCAGCCATCCGGACATCCTTTCGCAGCACGGTCCGTTTGCAAGAGCCTTTTGGTGGTGTCCGAGGCGAACTACCAGCCGGAACCCCCAAGTCGGCAGGTGGCTGGAGGTCGGTCGGCCGCCGGTCGGCCGCCGCCGGTCGGCGGGGGTCCCAGGGCGGCCCGGCGGCACTACGCTGACCGGCATGGATGCCACCGAGACCGGCCTGGAAGCCACCGGACGGGCGGCGGAGGCGGCCGCGCCGGCCGCCGGGGACCCGCCACGGCCGCGCCGCGCCGGGTACCGGCGGTTGCCGGTGCAGCAGCGCCGCGAGCAGCTGATCGCGGTGGCGCTGGAGCTGTTCAGCGCCCGGCCGCCGGAGGAGGTCAGCCTGGACGACGTCGCCGAGGCCTCCGGCGCCTCCCGTCCGCTGGTCTACCGGTACTTCGCCGGCGGCAAGCAACAGCTCTACGAGGCCGCGCTGCGGTCCGCGGCGCAGGAGCTGACCAGCCGGTTCACCGTGCCGGCACGCGGCACCCCGAGCGAGCAGCTGGCCGCCGTACTGGACCGGTACTTCTCCTTCGTCGCCGAGCACGACGCCGGCTACGGCGCGCTGCTGCGCGGCGGCTCGGTGGTGGAGACGGCTCGGACCACCGCGATCGTGGACGAGGTGCGCCGAGCCGCGCTCCGGCGCACACTGCGCTACATGGGCGTGCGGGAGGCCGGACCGCGCCTGACCCTGCTGGTCCGGTCGTGGATCTCGGTGGTCGAGGCGTCCTCGCTGACCTGGCTGGACGAGGGGCAGCAGATACCCCGGCAGGAGCTGCGGGACTGGCTGGTGGACGAGTTCCTGGCGATGACCGCGGCCACCGCGCGGCACGACCCGCAGACCGCCGAGGTGCTGGCGGGGCTGCTCGCGCTGGAGACGACGGACGGGCCGGCGGACCGGCTGCTGGCCGGGTTCCGCGGGCGGTCGGTGGGGCCGGCCGGCGGCTAGCCCGACCCCCGTGCCCGGGGTCGGGTGACGGTCGGTGCCGGCGGGCCGTCAGGCCTTGCCGAGCACCTGGCGCTGCCGGCCGAGCCCCTCGATCTCCAGCTCCAGCACGTCACCGGGGACCAGGAACGGGGTGTCGGGGTGGCCCATCGCCACCCCGGCCGGGGTGCCGGTGCTCACCACGTCGCCGGGCTCCAGCACCATGAACTGGCTGATGTAGCGGAGCACTTCGAGCACCGGGAAGATCTGCGCGGCGGTGTTGCCGTCCTGCCGCAGTTCACCGTTGACCCAGAGCTTCAGCGGCAGGGCCTGCGGGTCCGCGACCTCGTCCGGGGTGACCAGCCAGGGGCCGAGCGGGTTGAAGGTCTCGCAACACTTGCCCTTGTCCCACTGGCCGCCGCGCTCCAGCTGGAAGGCACGTTCGGTGACGTCGTTGGAGATCGCGTAGCCCGCGATGCAGGCGGCCGCCTGCTCGTCGGTCTCCAGGTAGCGGGCCCGGCGACCGATCACCACGGCGAGCTCGATCTCGTGATCGGTCTTGGTGGCGCCGCGCGGCACCAGCACCTCGTCGTCCGGGCCGATCACGGTGTCGGTGCCCTTGAGGAAGAGCACCGGCTCGGCGGGGATCGCCGCGCCGGCCTCCTCGGCGTGGTCGCGGTAGTTGAGGCCGACGCAGACCAGCTTGCCGGGCCGGGCCACCGGCGCGCCGAACCGCAGGCCGGTGAGGTCGGCGGTGGGCAGCTCGCCCCGGGCCACGGCGGCCGCGAGTTCGGACGGGTCGAACCGGTCCGGGCCGAGCCTGGAGAGGAACGCCCCGTCGATGTCCGGGGTCAGCCCGGAGAGGTCGTACGCGGTGCCGTCCGGGCCGAGCGCGAACGGGCGCTCGGCGCCCGGCGGGCCCACTCGGAGGAGCTTCATCTGCCCATCACCACCTGTGTCGTCGCATCGTGCGGGGAAGGCCGCACACCTCCCCTGCCTATGCATCCGAGGTATATCAACGACCTCGCACCATGAACCAGAGGTGGGCCATCGGCCAGTTCCTATCAATTCATCCAAGCGGGTGAGGGGTGGAATCAGCTGCCCGTACGGTTGACAGCCCCGGGGGGCGGAGCGGGCCGGCCCAGCAGGGGAGCGAGCAGGTCGGCCGGGCAGCCGGCCGCGGGGCGGGGCAGGCGGTCGAGGCGGTGCCGGATGTCCCGGACGTCCGGGTGCTCCTCGCCGAGCGCGGCCACGCCGGCCGGGAGCAGCTCGGCCAGCAGGCAGTACGCCTGCCCGAGGTCGCCGGCCCGCTCCAGGCTCACCGCCAGGTCGTGACAGGTGCGCAGGGTCCGGCCGTCGGCCGGGCCGAAGGCGAGCGCGAACTCCGGGATCAGCGCGCGCAGCCGGACCGCCGCCTGGGCGGCCCGGCCGTCCCCCGCGGCCTGCCAGGCGTCGTCCGCTCGGCGGCGCAGTGCCCGGATCCCGTCCGCCGCCGCGGCCAGCCGGCGGCGCACCTCCTCCGCGTCCGTGGGGCGGTCCGCCGGGTCCTTGGCCAGCAGCTCCAGCACCAGGTCGGCGAGGCCGGCCGGCAGTCCGGCGGGGCGCGGCGGCGGCTCGTCCAGGTGCTGGGTCATCAGGCCGACCTGGCTGGTGGAGGTGAACGGGCGACCGCCGGTGAACAGCTCGTACAGCACGCAGCCGACCGCGTAGAGGTCGGAACGGACCGTGCCCGGCTCGCCGCGCCAGCGCTCGGGGGCCAGGTAGCGGGCGCTGCCGATCACCGAACCCTCGGTGGTGAGGCCGTCCCGGTTGTCGTCGATCTGCGCGATGCCGAAGTCGAGCACCTTGACGACGGCGTGGTCCGGGCCGACCAGCATGATGTTCTCGGGCTTGACGTCCCGGTGGATCACCCGGCCGGCGTGCGCCGCGCCGAGCGCCCGGCAGAGCTGCTGCCCCCAGTCCAGGGCGCGCGGCAGGTCGGGCCTCCCGGCGGCGATCACGGCGGCCAGGGTCGCGCCGTTCAGCAGCTCCATCACCAGGTAGCTGAACCGCTCGCCGTCGGCGTCGGCCTCGCCGACGTCGAGGACCACCACGATGTTGGGGTGGCTGAGCGGGGCCAGCACCTCCACCTCGCGGCGCAGGCGGATGACGTCGGTGCCGCCGCCGGCCACGCCGTGGTGGCGGAGGGTCTTGACGGCGACCTGGCGGCCGACGCGGTGGTCGTAGGCCTCCCAGACCACGCCGAACCCACCTCGGCCGAGCTCGCCGATCAGCAGGTAGCGGCCGCCCAGTACTGTTCCGGCTCTCATCCGTCCCCTTCGCTCCCCCGGCCCACGGCTCCGCGGCCGGCGCCGGCCGCGGGGACGGCGAGGTGCCGGCGGCCCGGCGGCCGGCGCCGAGCGCGGGCCACCAGTGTCGCGGACGCGCCGGGCGGGGTCCCGGGAAACGGTCAACTTCCCTGGGACGTGGGCGAATCGTCAGCTACCGTACGCCGGGCGGCAAGGGCGCGGCCACGTGCGCGGCGGCCGGCGGCGGGAGACGCTCAGGCCTGGAACGCGATCAGTTGGTGCCGGTCCCGCTCCGCGCGCTCGGCCCTCGCCGCCTTCTCCGCGTCGCGGCGGGCCACCTCCGCCCGCATCAGCGGGATCACCTGGCGGCCGAAGTCGATGGTGTCGTCCAGCAGGTGGTAACCCCGGGCGGAGAGGATGTCCACACCGAGGTCGTAGTAGTCGAGCAGCGCCTCGGCGACCGTCTCCGGGGTGCCGACCAGGGCGTACAGCTGATCAGCCGGAGAACCAGGTCAGCCGCGACACGCCGCCGACCACACCCGACCGAAGTCGGTGTGGTCGCGGGTGGCCAGGGGCTGACCGGCATTCATGCCCCAAGTTGAGCAGTGCTCGCGGCAGTTCGTCAACCACTCGTCAGCGGCGCGGGCCGGGCGTAGCGTCCAGGCCGGCACTGGAGCACTCCCGCCGCGTTGAGGGACGCGGCCGCGTGACGGCGTACGGCATCGGACACCGCGGTGTCCTTCCCTGCCCGCATCGCCACCCGTCGCATCCAGCCCTGGAGCCCCGCGGATGGCCACGCCCACCCACCCTCCCTCCCACCCTGGCGATCACCGGCGCCGGCCCGCGCGGCACCGGTCTGCTCCTGCGGATCGCCGCCAACGCCGACGAACTCCTGTCCGCCTACCAGGAGTTGCGCATCATGGACTGGGTGTTCCGCCGCGCGACGGCCGAACTGCCAGAACGGATCACGCTCACCGTGCACCGCGCGGCGGCGGTGGCACTGACCGGCCCGCCGGACGGACCGCAGACCGTGACACTGTTCCCCGGCACCCAACTGTTCGCGGACCAGGTGGTGTTGGCACTCGGCCAGCTGAACCACGAGCCCGAGCCGGATCAACTCCACGCCGAAATAGCGGAGTTCGCCGCCCGGCACGGCCGCCTCCACCTCCCGCCCGGCATCGCGACAGAGACCGAGCTGGACCGGATCGCCCCGGGCGAGCACCTCGTGCCGCGCGGCTTCGGGTTGGCCTTCGTCGACCTGGTGGTGCTGCTGACCGAGGGCCGTGGCGGTCGGTTCGAGGACCACCCTGACGGCTCCAAGACCTACCACCCGTCCGGGCGCGAGCCGGTGATCCACGTCGGCTCGCGGCGCGGCGTGCCGTACCACGCCAAGACCGGCTACCGGCCGCAGGGCCCGCCCGCCCCGCTCCCCCGCTACTTCGGCCCGGACACCACCGAGCGCCTCTCCGCCCGCCCGGGACCACTCGAACTGCGACGCGACCTCTGGCCGTTGATGGCCAAGGAGATCGGCTTCGGCTACTACCACGAGCTGTTCCACGCCCACCCCGAGCGGACCGCGCTGCCCTGGGCCGAGTTCCTGGCCGGCTACGACCGCGCCGACTGGTACGGGCCGCGGCTCGCCGCGCTGATCGCCACCGCCGTCCCCGACCCGGCCGACCGGCTGGACTTCGAGCGCCTCGACCACCCCCTCGACGGCCTGCGCTTCGCCGACCCGGAGGAGTTCCAGGCCCGGCTGCGCGGCTACCTGCGCGCGGACGCCGACCGCCGGGCCGACCCGGCGCACAGCGCCGACCTCGGCGCGTTCCTGGCCCTGCTCTCGGTCCACGGCCGGCTTCCGACGCTGGCCGGCCGGCTCACCGCCCGGTCCGCCGCCGAGGAGCTGGACGGCTGGTGGCAGGGGTTCTTCAGCTTCCTCGCCTCCGGGCCGCCCGACTTCCGGCTGCGTGAGCTGCTGGCGCTCTCCGAGGCGGGGTGGTCCGGTTCCTCGGTGCCCGACTGCGGATCGAGCCGGACGAGGCCACCGGCACCTTTCGAGCCTCGAGCCCGAGCGTGCCGGGGCACGGCGTGGCCGCCACCGCCCTGGTCGAGGCCTCCCTGCCGCGCCCGGCGCCGGCCCGATCAGGCGATCCGCTGCTGCGCGAGCTGCGCCGGGCCGGCGCGCTGACCGAGGAGGTGCTGACCGACCCGGCCCCCGACCCCTGGCGCGCGCCCGGCCACCCGCACCGTTCCGGCCTGCTCGCGGTGGACGCGGCCGGCCGGCTGCTCGACCCGCGCCTCGGCGGCGCCCCGCACCCACGCCGCACCGCACTCGGTCCGCACACCACCGCGCGCGACGCCGCCGCCTTCGCCCGCCCGGGCACCGACGCCCCCGCGTTCCGGCAGAACGACGCCGTCGCCCGGGCGCTGCTGACCGCGCTCTCCGAAACGGCCCGCCGGAATGGAAGGATGGAGGCCGGGCTGACGACGACGCCGCCCTGATCGAGCTGGAGGTGGGAGTCATGGCCAAGCAGGCCCCGCAGAGCGACCCGGCGCAGGACGCGCCCGTGGTGAGCGCTCCACACCACGCGGCCGCCGGGCTGCCCGCCGTCGGGCACAGCCTGCGGATGGCCGGCGAGCAGATGAGCGCCCGCCGGACGCTCGCCACCCTGCTCAAGGTCAACCAGCCCGACGGCTTCGACTGCCCCGGCTGCGCCTGGCCGGAGCCCGACAAGCCGCACACCGCCGAGTTCTGCGAGAACGGCGCCAAGGCGGTGGCCGAGGAGGCCACCGAGCGGCGGATCACCGCGGAGTTCTTCGCCACCCACTCGGTGGCCGAGCTGGCCGAGCGCTCCGGCTACTGGCTGGGCCAGCAGGGCCGGCTCACCGAGCCGATGCTGCTGGCCGAGGGCGCGACCCACTACACCCCGGTGAGCTGGGACAAGGCCTTCACGATCATCGCCGAGGAGCTCGCCGGGCTGGACTCCCCCGACGGCGCCGCCTTCTACACCTCGGGCCGGACCAGCAACGAGGCCGCCTTCGCCTACCAGCTGTTCGCCCGCCGACTGGGCACCAACAACCTGCCGGACTGCTCCAACATGTGCCACGAGTCCTCCGGCTCGGCGCTGGTGGAGACGCTCGGGGTGGGCAAGGGCAGCGTCCACCTGAAGGACCTCCACCAGGCCGACCTGATCATCGTGGCCGGCCAGAACCCGGGCACCAACCACCCCCGGATGCTCTCCGCGCTGGAGCGGGCCAAGCGGGCCGGCGCGACCGTCGTCAGCGTCAACCCGTTGCCGGAGGCGGGCCTGGAACGCTTCAAGAACCCGCAGCACGCACGCGGCCTGGCCGGTAACGGCACCAAGCTGACCGACCTCTTCCTGCAGATCCGGCTCGGCGGCGACCTGGCGCTCTTCCGCGCCCTCAACCAGCTACTGCTGGCCGCCGAGGACGCCCGGGGCGGCGTACTGGACCGGGAGTTCATCGCCGAGCACTGCCTGGGCTTCGAGGAGTGGGCCGCCGAGGCGAAGCGGACGGACCGTCAGGAGGTGCTGGCCGCCACGGGTCTGCCGTTCGAGCAGATCGAGGAGCTGGCCCGGCTGGTGCTCCGCTCGAAGAAGGTCATCGTCTGCTGGGCGATGGGCCTGACCCAGCACAAGCACGCCGTGCCGACCATCCGCGAGGTGGTCAACTTCCTTCTGCTGCGCGGCAATGTCGGCCGCCCGGGGGCGGGGGTGTGTCCGGTTCGCGGCCACAGCAACGTGCAGGGTGACCGCACGATGGGCATCTTCGAGCGTCCGGCGCCGGCCTTCCTGGACGCGCTGGAACGGGAGTTCGACTTCGCGCCGCCCCGGCACCACGGCTACGACGTGGTGGAGACGATCCGCGCGATGCGGGACGGCCGGGTCAGGGTGTTCTTCGCGATGGGTGGCAACTTCGTCGCGGCCAGCCCGGACACCCTGGTCACCGAGGCCGCACTGCGGCGCTGCCGGCTGACCGTGCACGTCTCCACCAAGCTCAACCGCTCGCACGTGGTGACCGGCGCCCGGGCGCTGATCCTGCCCACCCTGGGCCGCACCGACCGGGACCGCACCGACGCAGGCGACCAGTTCGTCACGGTCGAGGACTCGATGGGCATGGTGCACTCCTCACGGGGACGGCTGCGCCCGCCGGCCCCCGGGCTGCTCTCCGAGGTGGCCATCGTCTGCCGGCTGGCCAGGGCCGCGCTCGGGGCCGACGACCCGACGCCGTGGGAGGAGTTCGCGCAGTCGTACGACCTGATCCGGGACCGGATCGCCCGGGTGGTGCCGGGCTTCACGGACTTCAACACCAGGGTCCGCGCCCCCGGTGGCTTCGCGCTGCCGCACGGCCCGCGTGACAGCCGGACCTTCCCGACCAGCACCGGCAAGGCCAACTTCACGGTCAACCCGCTGACCGCGCCCGAGGTCCCGGCCGGGCGGCTGCTGCTCCAGACGCTGCGCTCGCACGACCAGTACAACACCACGATCTACGGCCTGGACGACCGCTACCGGGGCATCACCGGCGGCCGTCGGGTGGTGTTGGTCAACCCGGCCGACGCCGCCGAGCTGGGCCTGGTCGAGGGCGGCTACACCGACCTGGTGGGCGAGTGGCACGACGGCGTCGAGCGCCGGGCACCGCACTTCAAGGTGGTGCACTACCCGGTCGCCCGCGGCGGGGCGGCGGCGTACTACCCGGAGACCAACGTGCTGGTGCCGCTGGACTCCACGGCCGACATCAGCAACACACCGACCTCGAAGGCCGTCCTGATCCGCTTCGAACCGGACTCGGGCCTGCCCGTCGGCTGACACCGCGACGGGCCCGCCCAGCACCCGGCCCGCTCAGCGGCCCTCGGGCGCGGGTGAACCCGAGGCGCTCGGCGAGCTGGAACCGGACGGCGAGGCCGAGGCCGGCCCGCTCGGCGTCGGACCGCCCGAGGCGCCGGCGCTCGGCGACGCCGTCGGCGTGGCGGACGGGCCGGGCGAGGCCGGCGCGGGTCCGCTAGGCGCGGGCGAGGCACCGGACGGTGCCGGCCCCGCCGGCCCGCCCGGCTGCGGCTTCGGCTGCTGCGCGGCCGGCGGTGCCGCCGGCGGCGGCGTGACCGTCGGCAGCCCCGGGGTGTTGCCCGGTGCGATCGGGGTCGGTGCGTCGGCGGCCTGGGCCAGCCCGGCGGGCACCGTCCAGGCGCCGCCACGGTCGTCCGCCCCGTCCTGCGGGTCCGGCCGGACCGCGCCCAGGATCGGCGCCATGCCGATCGGCGAGACCCGCACCACCGCACCGGTGTGCGGCGCCTGCACCACCAGCCCACCGCCGATGTACATCGCCACGTGGTCGGCGTCCGCGTAGTAGATCACCAGGTCGCCGGGGCGCAGCTGGTTGAGCGGCACGTGGGTCAGCTCGGCCCACTGGTCCTGGCTGGTGCGCGGGATCGTGACACCCGCGTGCAGCCAGGCCTGCGAGGTCAGCCCGGAACAGTCGAAGGAGTCCGGCCCGATCGCCCCCCAGACGTACGGCTTGCCGAGCTGGGCGAGCGCGTAGGCGACCGCCTGCCGCCCGGCCGCCGAGGGGGTGCGCTCGCCCCGGCCGAGCGCACCGGAGGCGAGGAAGGCCAGCTGGGCCTGGTCCACCTGCTGCTGCTCCAGCTGTTCCAGCTCGGACTGCTGGGCACCGGTGAGCGAGGAGACCACCTGTTCGACACCGGCCAGCTGCTGCGCGATCGCGGTCTTGTTCTGGTTCTGCTGGTCGAGCAGCGCCTGCGAGTCGGCGAGTGCCGCCTGGGACTCCTTCTGCAGCTGCTGCAGGCTGGCCTGGGCCGCCTTGAGCTGGCCGATGAAGGCCGCCTGCGAGCGCCCGGCGGCGCTGAGCAGCGCGCCGAGCTGGACCGCCTGGTACGGGTCCTTGGTGAGCAGCAGTTCACCGAAGGCCGAGAGGCCGTCGTTCTGGTACTGGTCGGCGGCGAGTTCGGCGGCCACGTCCATCCCGGTGTCCACCACCTGCTGCTGGGCGGCGAGCTTGCCGTTCAGCGTCGCCAGGTCGCTCTGCTGGCTCGCCAGCTTGGCCGCGGTGGCGTTGTACTGCTCGGTGGCGGCCTCGGCGTTCTGGTAGAGCGTGTGGATGGTGGTCAGCAACGGTCCCAGGGTGGCCTCGGCGCCGGCCAGCGGGTTGTCCCCCGGCGAGAGCGAGACCGCGAGCGCGCCGCCCGGTGCCGCGTCACCCACCGCGTACGCCGCCTGGCTGCCCAGCGGCACTGCCAGCGCGGCCACCGCGAGCAGTGCCCCGCAGCGCACCGCCGCCCGCAGCCACGGCTTGCGGCCCGCACCAGCCCCGACCACGCGATTCCGCAGCTCGGCCCGCATCGGCCCGCCTCCCCCGCTCCGCCGGCCGGTCCGGCCGGGCCCTCCCCTGTCCCGCCGGTGACGGGTCCCCGCTGATCCTGCCACGGAGACCCGTGGGTCCGGCAGGGGACCCACCCGCCCTCTGACGAATTCTCAGCTTCGGCGACCACCGTGACACATATCTCAGAATTCCGTCATCAATTGGGGCACTCTGCACGAAAGCGCTGGTCACCCCGGGTCTGGACATCTTGTGGAAGCTCTGTGGAAAGATGTCCGACATCAACGGAACCGGGCAGACCCGGTCAGTTCACCTTCCGTTAACCCGCTCTCCCTACCGTCGCGCCTGAGCGACGGAACAGACCGTCAACTACGACGATTGTTTGGGTATGGAACACATCACGTTCCTGGTGGCAGTTGTGATCATCACAGCGCTCGCCTTCGACTTCACGAACGGCTTCCACGACACCGCCAATGCGATGGCCACCTCCATCGCCACCGGCGCGCTGCGGCCCAGAGTCGCCGTCGCCATCTCCGCAGTCCTCAACTTCGCCGGGGCCTTCCTCTCGGTGAAGGTCGCGAGCACGATCTCCGGGGGCATCGTCAACGAGAAGGCCGGCGTCCACCCCGCGGTGATCTTCGCCGCGCTGGTCGGCGCCATCCTCTGGAACCTGCTCACCTGGCTGCGCGGCCTGCCGTCCAGCTCCTCGCACGCGCTGTACGGCGGCCTGATCGGCGCCACCCTCGTCGGGGCCGGCCTGCACGCGGTGAACTTCACCACCGTGGTCACCAAGATCCTGCTCCCGGCCGTCGCCTCCCCGATCGTCGCCGGGCTGGCCGCCTGGGGCGCCACCAAGGCCGCCTACCTGATCACCCGGCGGGCCGGCGAGCGGACCGCCACCAAGGGCTTCCGGACCGGCCAGATCTTCTCCTCCTCGCTGGTCTCGCTGGCCCACGGCACCAACGACGCCCAGAAGACCATGGGCGTCATCACCCTCACCCTGGTCTCGGTCGGCGCGCTGCCCAAGCACTCGCTGCCCCCGGTCTGGGTGATCGCCACCGCCGGTCTGGCCATCGCGCTCGGCACCTTCTCGGGCGGCTGGCGGATCATCCGCAGCATGGGCAAGGGCCTGACCGACGTCCAGGCGCCGCAGGGCTTCTCCGCCGAGGCGGCCACCACGGCGGTGATCCTGACCTCCTCGCACATGGGCTACGGCCTGTCCACCACCCAGGTGGTCTCCGGCGGCATCATGGGCGCCGGCCTCGGCGGCCCGAAGGGCGAGGTGCACTGGAGCATGGCCCGCCGGATGGTCTACACCTGGGGTCTGACCCTGCCCGCCGCCGCCGCGGTGGCCGGTGGTGCCGCGTTCGTCGCCGACCAGGGCACCTGGGGTGTCGTGCTGATCGGCGCCGCGCTGGTGGCCGGCTCGGCGGCGATGTGGCGGCTGTCCCGGCGCGCGCCGGTGACCGCGCACAACGTCAACGACGTCACGCCGGTCCCCGCGCCGACCACCGCGGTCGCCCCGACCCCGACCCCTGCCTCGACCACCGTCGCCGCCTGAGGAGGACGCCCGTCATGAACATCAACTGGAGCGCTCTCGCCGACACCGCCGGCGTCAGCTTCCTGGTCACCGTCGCGGCGGTCGCGGTCTTCTCGCTGGGCATCCTGGCGCTGTCCCGCCGCGAGGAGGCCGTGGCCGCCCGTGCGGCGGGCACCGGCGGCGGCGGCACGCTGGCCCTGGTCGGCGCCGGGGTCTGCTTCGCCGCCTGCGTCGCGGCGGTCAGCTACGGGCTCACCCTGATCGCCTCCTGACCCCGTGACGGAAGGGCCACCCCCGGGAAGCCGGGGGTGGCCCTTCCGTGTCGCCGGGACCGTCAGGCCTCGGCCGGCTGCTCGACGGCCGGCTGCTCGACGGCCGGCTGTGCCCTGACGGCCTGCCCCGTGCGCAGCGGCACCTCCCGGATGAACAGCACCGCCACGAACGCCAGCAGCGCGCACGGCGAGGCGAACAGGAACACCGTGGCCACCCCGTGCCCGAAGGCGTCGGTGACCAGCGGCAGCAGCGGCGCCGGCAGCTTGCTCAGGTCCGGGATGTCACCGCCGGAGAGCGCCTGGGCGCCGGCCGCCGGCAGGTGCGCGGCGGCCAGGTTCTGCGTCAGGTAGCCGCCCACCTTGTTGTTGAGCAGCGCACCGAGCGCCGAGACGCCCATCGCACCGCCCATGGTGCGGAAGAAGGTGACCGCCGAGCTGGCGGTGGCCATCTCCTGGGCGGTGACCGTGTTCTGCACCGACAGCACCAGGTTCTGCGAGGTCAGGCCGAGGCCGATGCCGGTGGCGGCCATGTAGAGCGAGAGCAGCCCGTAGCCGGTCCCCACCCGGACGCTGCCGAGCAGCGCGAAGCCCAGCGCGAGCAGGAACGTGCCGGCCACCAGGAAACCCTTCCACCGGCCGTACCGGGTGATCAGCCGGCCGGCCACCGCGGAGGCGACCGCCAGTCCGAGGATCATCGGCAGCGTCATGATGCCGGCCATGGTCGGCGTCTTGTCCTTGGCCAGCTGGAAGTACTGGCTGAGGAAGGTGGTCGCGCCGTACATCCCGACGCCGACCAGCACGCTGGCGACCGCGGCCAGGCTGACCGTCCGGTGGCGGAACAGGCTGAGCGGGATGATCGGCTCGGCGGCCCGGTTCTCGGCCAGCACGGCCAGCGCGCCGAGCGCGATCCCGCCCGTCACCATCGCCGCGGTCTGCCAGGAGAGCCAGGGGTAGTCGGTACCGGCCAGGGTGACCCAGACCATCAGCAGCGAGACCGCGCCGGCGATCAGCAGCGCGCCCAGGTAGTCGATCTTCGCCTGGCGCCTCACCACCGGCAGGTGCAGGGTCCGCTGCAGCACGATGATGGCGATCACCGAGAACGGGATCCCGACGTAGAAGCACCAGCGCCAGCCGAGCCAGCCGGTGTCCACGATGACGCCGCCGATCAGCGGGCCACCGATGGTGGCCAGCGCGAACACCGCGCCGAAGTAGCCGCTGTAGCGGCCGCGCTCGCGCGGCGGGACCATCGCCGCCAGGCAGATCTGGCCGAGCGCGACCACGCCGCCGGCGCCGACGCCCTGCAGCACCCGGCAGCCGATCAGCTCCCCGGTGTTCTGCGACAGGCCCGCCAGGGTGGACGAGACGATGTAGATCACCAGCGCGATCTGCACCAGCAGCTTCTTGCTGACCAGGTCGGAGAGCTTGCCCCAGATCGGGGTGGTGGCGGTGAGCGAGAGCAGCGCGGCGGTGATCACCCAGGTGTAGGCGGACTCGCCACCGTGCAGGTCGGTGAGGATCCGGGGCAGCGCGTTGGAGACGATGGTCGAGGAGAGCACCGCGACGAACAGGCCGAGCAGCAGCCCGGAGAGGGCTTCGAGGATCTCCCGGTGCGTCATCGGTCGGTCGTCGTGATGGTGGTGGTGGCGACCGGCTCGGTGCGCCGCTGACGAGGAGGTCATGGGAGTCCTTAGATCGTTGCCTTAGGCAACCATATAATTAATAGTTGACCTAGGCAACCTTCTGCCGGCCGCACGCCACCGCGCTCGTCCCGCCGCCGCGAATTCAGTCCTCCGGACAGGGCTCCGGCGCGGGCGCCCGTTCGGCCACCGCCGCCACCGTCTCGTTGAACCGGGCCAGCAGCACGGCGAACCGGGCGAGATCGTCCGGATCCCAGCTGCCGAGCATCTCCCGGAACACCTCCAGCCGGAGGTCGTAGGCCCGCCGGTAGCGGGCCGCCCCCTCCTCGGTGAGCGAGACCAGCGACACCCGGCCGTCCAACGGGTCGGACTCCCGGGTCACCAGGCCCAGCTCCTCCAGGGTCTTGATCTGCCGGCTGATGGTGGCCTTGCCCACCCCGAAGTACGCGCCGACGTCCGTCACCCGGACCTGGCCGACCTCCTCCAGGTGGCCGAGCATGCTGTAGGCCACGCCCTCCAGCTTGGGGTGCACCAGGCGCGACATCTCGGCGGCCCGGGCCCGACCGCGCCGGAACATCAGCGCCACCTCGCGCTCCACCGCCCGGAAGGCCTCCTCGGCCGCCCCGCCATCAACCGGGCCCGCGCCCTCGCCGTTCCGTTCGTCCACGCCCAACCGCCACTCGCCAGCCACCAGCCCGGCGCTGCTCGCCGACGCGCGATCAGTATCCACCAGCTCTCCCTTCCGGCCACGCCCCGTCGCCCAGCATGCGAACACCGGCGTGCGCCGACTGTGCGAACGACCCGAGCGGGCAACTGTTTCATGATATGAAGTATTCAGTTCGTTTACTTTTCGCCCACGCAGCCGACGCCGCTCCCGGAGCCCCCGGGGAGCACGCCCGGACCGGGCCCGGAGTGGACCCCGGAGTGGACCCCCGAGTAAAGGAGAACGCCGATGCCAGGCCGAGGTTTCACCGCGGAACTCAAGGAAGCCGTCACCCCACGCGCCGCGCTCCTGGTGCTCGGCGTGCTGTTGCTCCAGCTGGGCTTCATCACCTCGTACATCGGTGCGCTGCACCACCCGGCCCCGCACCGGCTGGCGATCGGCGTGGTCGCGCCGCCGCAGGTCAGCGACCGGATGGTGGCCGGGCTGGGGCAGCTGCCCGGCCAGGCGGTGGACGCCCGGCCGGTCGCCGACCAGGCCACCGCGGTCTCCCAGCTCAAGGACCAGCGGCTGTACGCCGCCCTGGTGGTGAACCCGTCCGGCAGCCAGGACACCCTGCTGGTCGCCGGCGCCCGTGGCGCGGCCGCCGCCGCGGCGGCCGAGCAGATCGCCACCGGGGTCGAGCAGGCCCAGGGCCGCACCGTGCGGGTCCAGGACGTGGTCCCGCTGGCACCCGGCGACGCCAAGGGCCTCTCCTCCTTCTACCTGGTGGTCGGCTGGTGCGTCGGCGGCTACCTGGTGGCCTCGATCCTGGGCATCAGCGCGGGGGCCCGGCCGGCGAACCACCCGCGCGCGCTGATCCGACTGGGGGCGCTGGCGCTCTACTCGATCGCGGCGGGTCTCGGCGGCACGCTGATCGCCGGGCCCGCGCTGGACGCCCTGCCGGGCGGGATCGCCGCCCTCTGGGGGCTGGGGAGCCTGGTGGTCTTCGCGGTCGGCGCGATCACCATGACCCTGCAGTGCCTGTTCGACCTGATCGGGATCGGGCTGGCGGTGCTGCTCTTCGTGGTGCTCGGCAACCCGAGCGCGGGCGGGGTCTATCCGCCGGCGCTGCTGCCGCCGTTCTGGCGGGCGATCGGCCGCTGGCTGCCGAACGGCGCGGGCACCGACGCGGCCCGCTCGATCAGCTACTTCGACGGCAGCGGGCTCACCGTCCCGCTGCTGGTGCTGGGGGGCCGGGGGGGGGGGGGGGGGGGGGGGGGGGGGGGGGGGGGGGGGGGGGGGGGGGGGGGGGGGGGGGGGTTCGTCCCGTTCACCTCCTCGTCCTTTTTCTTGTTTTGGCGGGCGGCTA
>NZ_JBVHLF010000006.1:48045-85880 GCF_055559155.1 Kitasatospora sp. NPDC024654 | reverse complement strand
GTGGTGCGGGGGTGGGCCCCCCCCCCCCCCCCCACCTCTCCCCCCCCCCCCCCCCCCCCCCCCCCCCCCCCCCCCCCCCCCGCGTCCGCCTGATGTTCTCGGTTATCGCACCTCGGCGGCGGGCTGGGCGGCCGACTCGGCCTGCCCGGCGCCGCTCGCCTGCGTGGTGAAGACGAACTTCTTCATCGCCCAGTAGCGGAACGCCATCGCCACCAGGGTGCCCAGGATCATGCCGGCAAGGAAGTCGGAGACCTCCTGGGTGAACCCGCTGACGTACGGCGTGCGCAGGTCGAGCAGGTAGCGGCTGACCGTCATCGGGAGGTCGTTGACGCCGATGGCGATCCCGCTGACCACCGCGAACGGGATGAGCTCCTTGTGGGTGCCCTCCGAGCGGAAGGACCACTGCCGGTTGAGGAAGTAGGAGGCCACCGTGGAGACCACGTTGGCGACGGTCAGCGCGACCAGCGGCTTGGAGTGGCAGACCGTGAGCCGGAGACCGTAGTTGATCACCATGGTCAGCAGGAAGCATGAGCCACCCACGACCAGGAACTTCACCAGCTCGCGATGTTGTACGAGGATGGGACGCACTGGCTCTGGCACCCTGGCCAGTGCTTTCTGTGTAGGTGACGGCATTGGCGCAGTGTCGCACGCCCGGATGAGGACGCCATAAGCGACTCCCCGCTGCGCCGGTCGGGCGCTTTTCAGCCCGCGGCGGCGATCCGCACCACCCCGGTGGCCGTCCCCTGGTAAACCACACCACCCGGCGCGACGGTGGTGGCCATCTGCAGCGGATCGAAGAGGAAACCCGCGCCGAGGAGCCGCGTGCGCACCACCTTCCGGGTCTCCGGGTCGATCTCGGCGTAGTAGTAGGGGTCGAGCACCGTGGTCAGGTCGGTGCCCGGGACCAGCGGCTCGCGGAGCACGGTGCTGATCAGGTGGTCGCCGAGGGACAGCCGCGGAACGGCGGCGGAGCGCACCGCGGCGGTGTCCCACACCAGGTCGCAGCCGGAGCCGTCGGGCCGGACGTCGCCCCGGGACATCCCGCCGCTGAACGGTGCCGAAGCCGGCACGCTGGGGCCGGCGCCGGCCGGCAGCGTCGGGTACGGGTAGCCGTAGGTGCTCGACACGAAGACCGGGTTCCCGGCGCCGATCGGCGCGTTCTCTCCCCCCAGTCTCCGGCTGGGAGGTGCCCCCATCACTGCCACCGGCCAGCAGCACCGGGACCGAGCAGACCGGGGAGCCGTCGGCGGTGCGGTAGACCAGCAGGTGCTCGGTCGGCGCCGCGTTGTCCACGATCGCGCTGTACTCGGTGCCGGTGGTCGGGCCGATGAAGACCGGGGTCGAGCCGGTCCCCCAGCTCAGCTGGCCCGGCTTGCGGCCCGGGCCGCGGTCGTACGCCTGCCGCCAGACGATCCTCGGGGTGCCGTCCGGACCGGCGGTGAGCAGGTAGGTGACCGCCGTGGTGGCGACCAGGGTCCCGGCGGGCGCGGTGGAGATGCTGTTCGCGACCTCCTCGCCGGCCGGCAACGGCAGCGCGCGCCCCACGCCGGTGCGGTCGTCGGCGGTGCCGGCCACCCCGCCGGCGGTGGCGAACCAGACCCGGCCCTGCCAGTCGGGGGAGAGACCGACCACCGAGTCGCCGGCCGGCACCGCGCCGGCCAGCGAGAGTGAACCGTCCACCGTGAGAAGCCGGTTGCCGGCGGCGTCGCGATGGTGGCCGATCCGCAGCAGGTCGCGGTTGCCGTCCACCACGGTCAACCGGTCCTGGTTGTCCAGGTAGGCGTACACCCCGCCGAGCAACGATCCCTTGGCGATGGCCAGTTGGGCGATCGGGTCGCCCGTGGTCGGGTCCAGCAGGTGCACGGTCGGGGTGAGCCCGAAGATCGCGGTGCAGAGCGCCACCGGCTAGCTAGCCGTCCGAGCCGACCAGCACGGTCGGGCAGACCGAGGCGGGCGCGGCCCGGTGCGAGGTCAGCGGGCCGGCACCCGGTCCGGACCGCCAGGTGGCGCCCGAGGAGCCGGTGTCACCGTGCATGGTGGCGGTCCCGTCCGGACCGGCGCACGGGTTGTGCGGCGGCAGTGGGCCGCCCGCCGGAGCCGCCGAGGCGGTCGGCGCACAGGTCAGCGCGAGCAGAACTGCCGCGGAGAACACGACGACACGAGAGGGCAGCGCGAGGCGCACGGAGGGTCCCGTCAGGTGAGAGGTGGGCACAACGACAGCGGCGACGTGCCCGCCCGGCCGCGCGGACGAGGGACGACCCGGCACGGCCGGGCGGGGCCACCGCGCTCAGAACGCGCGGTGACAGCTCGCGGAACACGCGTAGGCCAGGTCGACACGAAGCCGACGGCTCAACCACGTGCCCGAAGTCATGCCCCCATGCTGACTGTTGACGCCGGGTCCCACGACACCCGTCTCACGCTCCGGTCACGGCGGAGCGCCCGAGGGGTTCGGCTCGTTGCCTCGGGCGCTCCGGCGGCGGTCCGCTACGCGGCCGTGGCCACCAGGACCTCGGCCGGCTCCAGGGCCAGCCGCAGCACCTCGCGGACGTCGGCGACCGGGTGGACGGTCAGGCGGTCCAGGACCTCGGCGGGGACGTCGTCCAGGTCGGGCTCGTTGCGCTTGGGGATGATCACCGTGGTGACCCCGGCGCGGTCGGCGGCGAGCAGCTTCTGCTTCACCCCGCCGATCGGCAGCACCCGGCCGGTCAGCGAGACCTCGCCGGTCATCGCCACGTCCGGGCGCACCCGGCGGCCGGAGAGCAGCGAGGCCAGCGCGGTGGTCATGGTGATCCCCGCGCTCGGGCCGTCCTTGGGGACGGCGCCGGCCGGCACGTGCAGGTGGATGCCGCGCTCCCGCAGCCCGGTCACCGGCAGCTCCAGCTCGGCGCCGCGCGAGCGCAGGTAGGAGAGCGCGATGTGCGCGGACTCCTTCATCACGTCGCCCAGCTGGCCGGTCAGGGTCAGCCCGCTGCTGCCGGTCTCGGCGTCGGCCAGCGAGGCCTCGACGTAGAGCACGTCGCCGCCGGCGCCGGTGACCGCCAGCCCGGTGGCCACCCCGGGGACGGCGGTGCGCCGCTCGGTCGGCGCCTGCGCGGCCTCCGGCACGTGGTGCGGCCTGCCGATCAGCCCGCGCAGCTCCTCGGCGCCGATCGCCACCGGCAGCTCCCGCTCGCCCAGCTCGCTCTGCGCGGCGACCTTGCGCAGGATCCGGGCGACCGCCCGTTCCAGGTTCCGGACGCCGGCCTCCCGGGTGTACTCGCCGGCCAGCCTGCGCAGCGCGTCCTCCCCGACCGTGACGTCCTCGACGCTCAGGCCGGCCCGCTCCAGCTGGCGCGGTAGCAGGTGGTCACGGGCGATCACGACCTTCTCGTCCTCGGTGTAGCCGTCCAGCCGGACCAGCTCCATCCGGTCCAGCAGCGGCTCCGGGATCGCCTCCATCACGTTGGCGGTGGCCAGGAAGACCACGTCCGAGAGGTCCAGCTCGACCTCCAGGTAGTGGTCCCGGAAGGTGTGGTTCTGCGCCGGGTCCAGCACCTCGAGCAGGGCCGCCGCCGGGTCGCCGCGGTAGTCCGAGCCGACCTTGTCGATCTCGTCGAGCAGCACCACCGGGTTCATCGACCCGGCCTCCTTGATCGCCCGGACGATCCGGCCGGGCAGCGCGCCCACGTAGGTACGCCGGTGGCCGCGGATCTCCGCCTCGTCCCGGACCCCGCCGAGCGCCACCCGGACGAAGTCGCGGCCCATCGCCCGGGCCACCGACTCGCCGAGCGAGGTCTTGCCCACGCCGGGCGGGCCGACCAGCGCCAGCACCGCGCCGCCCGCCCGGCGCCCACCGCCCTGGACCGAGGCACCGCGCGCGGCCGCTCCGGTTCCACGGTCGCCGGCCGCGCCGAGCCCCTGGTCGGCCCGTCGCTTGCGGACCGCCAGGTACTCCACGATCCGGTCCTTCACGTCGGCCAGGCCGAAGTGGTCGGCGTCCAGCACCGCGCGGGCACCGGCGATGTCGTAGGTGTCCTCGCTGCGCCTGTTCCAGGGCAGCTCCAGCACGGTGTCCAGCCAGGTGCGGATCCAGCTGCCCTCCGGCGACTGGTCGGAGGAGCGCTCCAGCTTCTCGACCTCCTTGAGCGCGGCCTCGCGGACCTTCTCCGGCAGGTCGGCGGCCTCCACCCGGGCCCGGTAGTCGCCCTCCTCGTCGGCCGGCTCGCCGTTCAGCTCGGCCAGCTCCTTGCGGACCGCCTCCAGCTGGCGGCGCAGCAGGAACTCCTTCTGCTGCTTGGCCACGCCCTCCTCGACGTCCTTGCGGATGGTGTCGTTGACCTCCTCCTCGGCGAGGTGGTCGCGCAGCAGCTGCAGGGCGAACTCCAGCCGGGCGGTCTGGTCGGCCTCCAACAGCACCTTGAGCTTCTGCTCGGCGGTGGCGAACGGCGCGTAGCCGATGTTGTCGGCCAGCTCGCCGACCCCCTCGATCTGTGCCACCCGGTCGACCACCTGCCAGGCGCCGCGCTTGCGCAGCCACTGCGCGGAGAGCGCCTTGTACTCCTTGACCAGCTCGGCCGTCCGGCCCGGCAGCGGCTGCGACCCGGCGGACTCGCGGAACGGGACGGTCTCCACCCAGAGCGCGGCGCCCGGGCCGGTCGTCCCGGAGCCGATCCGCACCCGGTGCACCGCGCGCACCAGTGCGGCCGGATCACCGTCGGCCAGCCGGCCAACCTGCTCGACGGTGGCCAGCGTGCCGACCGCGCCGTACGAGCCGTCCAGCCGGGGAACCAGCAGCACCTGCGGCTTCCCCCCGTTCGCCGACATCCGCGCGGCGGCCCGGGCGGCCTCGACGGCGGCACGCACCTCGGTGTCGGACAGGTCCAGCGGCACCACCATGCCCGGCAGGACCACCTCGTCGTCGAGCGGCAGCACGGGCAGGGTGAGCGAAGCGGACGTCGATGCCATGATCTCTCCCCAGTCGGCGAACTTGAGTCGATCTGACTAAGGCCGGGGTACCCGAGGATGTTCCCCGACGCTTGTTCGCCCTGAGCGATCAGCTCGGGACACCCCGGAAGCGGGGAGAGGCAGGGGGAAGAAAAGAGAGCGGGCTACACCCGGTCGAGGGCGGGCCGGGGCAGCGGACCGCGCAGCGGCCGACGACCGCGAGGGCGCCGCGGCCGGCGGATCGGCCCCCAGAGCGCGATGCCCACCAGCAGCGCGGTGGGGTGCCCGATCGCGGTGACCAGATCCTGGTCGCTCAGGATCTGGTGCGCGACCAGCAGGGAGGCCCCGACCAGCGCGGCGATCCGTCCCCGGACCGGCAGCAGCCCGCTGAACGCGCCCAGGCAGCACAGCACCCCGTAGCTGACCCCGATGTCCAGCTCGTCCAGGGCGCTCGCGCCGAGGTGTCCGGTGGCCACCGCCACCGCCACCACGGCCTGCGAGAGCAGCGTGCCGACGACGTGCCCGGCGGCGAAGACTCCGATGGTCCGCAGCGAGCCGATCCGGCGCTCCAGCGGCGCCACGGTGAAGGCGAAGGCCCAGAGGTAGGGCATCCAGACCGGCCCGGCCACCCAGAGCCCGCTCATCAGCAGCGAGCGCAGCGGCGTGTGCAGCAGGTGGTGCCCGTCGGTGCTGGACATGGTCTGCAGCTGGTGCACCAGGACGGGGTCGCCGAAGTGCGCGAAGAGCGTGGTGCCGGCCAGCACGACCAGGTAGAGCAGCGCGAAGGGATTCCGCCGGGGCGTCGGCACCCGCGCCAGCACCCAGAACAGCGGGCCGCTGCGCAGGCCGAGCCGCAGCGCCGCGTAGGGAGCCGCCGTCGGGCGGTCTCCGGCCTCGTCCGCCGCCTGTGCCATCGCACCTCCGTTCCGTCCGACCGCTCGCGCTCCCACCAGCCACGCGGGGCGCGCCGTTGGACGACAACCGATCCCACCCACCGTACGGCGCGCATCTGAAAACCAGCTGAGGATCCGGCCTGCCCTGCTCCGAGCGGGAGTTCGGGATCTGGTCCGTACCAACCCCCGGCGCCGGGAGCTCGCTGGGAGTCCGCTGGGAGCCCGCCGGGAAAGCACGCCACATCGTGGAGTCTGCCATCCCCGAAGCAGATACACACCGTTACGGCAGATCGACATCGCCGGGTAAGGTAGCGGCCCGTGCCCGTCCCCGGGGTGCGGCCCTGGGCCTGTGCGCCCGCAAATCCACGGTCCGCCTACCGGGGTGCACCTGCTGTCCGTACGCTGCGAAGTGAGCGCGCGGGACCGGCGGTTGGGAAGCCACCGGTCCGGCCGAGCCGCACGGCAGCAGGAGCGGCCAGGTCCGGGCACGGAAAACGACGGAACAAGACTACGAGCGGCGTCCCGCCACCCTCACAGGTGGCCGGCCCGCAGGCCCTGGGGGCGGTGGCGTGACCGTGACAGAAATTCAACAGGACACCAGTGGTGCTGGTGTGATCGCCCAACGACGCGTGCTCGTCGTCGAGGACGAGCCCACCATCGCCGAGTCCATCGCCGCCCGTCTGGGTGCCGAGGGCTTCAAGGTGGCCGTGGCGCACGACGGCCCCGGTGCGGTGGACGGCTTCCACACCTGGCAGCCCGACCTCGTGGTGCTCGACATCATGCTGCCCGGCTTCGACGGGCTGGAGGTCTGCCGCCGGATCCAGGCCCAGCGCCCGGTCCCGGTGCTGATGCTGACCGCCCGCGACGACGAGACGGACCTGCTGGTCGGCCTCGGCGTGGGCGCCGACGACTACATGACCAAGCCGTTCTCGATGCGCGAGCTGGCGGCCCGGGTGAACGTGCTGCTGCGCCGGGTCGAGCGCGCCCAGCAGGCCGCCCGGACCCCCGCTCTCGGCTCGCTGCGCTTCGGCGAGCTGGAGATCGACCACGTCCAGCGCCGGGTCCGACTGGCCTCCGGGGACGTCCACCTGACACCCACCGAGTTCGACCTGCTCGCCTGCCTGGCCGCCCAGCCGCGCGCCGTGCTCACCCGCGAGCAGCTGCTCTCCGAGGTCTGGGACTGGACCGACGCCTCCGGCACCCGGACCGTCGACAGCCACGTCAAGGCGCTGCGCCGGAAGATCGGCGCGACCTGGATCCGCACCGTGCACGGGGTCGGCTACGCACTGGAGGCCCCGGTGTCCTGAGCGACACGCAACCGGCGGGGGCCACGGGGGCAGAGACGTACGGGGACCACAGCACCGATGAACACCGCAGCACAGGCGCACACCGAACCCGGCGCGGCGCCACGCCGCGCGCTGCTCACCCGTGCCGCCGAACGGGCCTGGCGGGAGATCCGGCCCTTCGACCCGGTGCGTTCGATCAAGGGCAAGCTGGCCATGCTGGTCGTGGTCTCGGTCGTGCTCGCCTCCGGGATGATGGTGATCGCGGTCCGCTCGGAGACCCAGATCCGCGTGATCATGACCTTCTCCATGATCGCCTCCCTGCTCTTCATGCAGCTCCTGGCGCACACCCTCACCGCGCCGCTGCGCGAGATGACGGCCGCCTCCCGGGCGATGGCCGCCGGTGACTACAGCCGGCGGGTCCGCACCTCCTCGCGCGACGAGATCGGCGAGCTGGCCGCGGCCTTCAACAAGATGGCCGCCGACCTGGAGGCCGCCGACCGGCACCGCCGGGAGCTGGTGGCCAACGTCTCGCACGAGCTGCGCACCCCGATCGCCGCGCTGCAGGCGGTGCTGGAGAACGTGGTCGACGGCGTGGTGCAGCCGGACCACGCCAACCTGGGCGCGGCGCTGGAACAGACCGAGCGGCTCGGCCGGCTGGTCGCCCACCTGCTGGACCTCTCCAAGCTGGACGACGGGGTGGTGCCGCTGGACGTCCGCGAGTTCGAGGTCCGGCCGTTCCTGGCCGGCGTGCTGCGCGGTCTGACGGTGGACGGCGCCACGGCCGGCGGCGCCTGGAGCCGCCGGGGCGACCTGCGCCTGGAGCTGGACGTCGAGCCGGCCGGCCTGACCGGGCTGGCCGACCCCGAGCGGCTGCACCAGGTGGTGGCGAACCTGGTGGACAACGCCTGCAAACACTCCCCGTCCGGCGGCGTGGTGACGGTACGGGCCCGGGCGGCCGGCCGGGAGCCGCAGGAGCTGGTGCTGGAGGTCGAGGACCAGGGTCCGGGCATCCCGGTGCAGGACCGCACCCGGGTCTTCGACCGGTTCAGCCGGGCCGGCGCGCCGACCGCCCAGGGTCCGGGCAGCGACGGCGGCACCGGACTGGGCCTGGCCATCGCCCGCTGGGCGGTCGATCTGCACGGCGGACGGATCCAGGTGGCGGACGGCTCGCAGGGCTGCCTGATCAGGGTCGCGCTCCCCGGCGCCACGCCGCTGATCCCACGCCCCCGACTGTGATCCACCGCACCCACCTGCGGAGATCTGTCCAGCCGGGCCAGCTTTGTCACCGAACTGGGACATTCCGGCAATCGACAGGCCGAGATGGCCAAACCTGGTCAATCCGGCAGGGGTTTGTCCGGTTTAGGGTGGTTTTGAGGCCCGAGCAAGGCCGCCCATTTCCCCCCACAGACCGTCTTGTAACGCAAACTTTCGGCCAATGTGGCCTAGCACACTGTGATCTGGGCGACGCAGGGCCTTCGGGGACTGCGCGATCATCGGTCAGGGGCGTAGCCTTAATCCCCGCTGTCCACACATCCCAAAAGGAAGCGGAAGAGGGCGGTTGCCGCCGTGTCGCCACACCCTGAAACCCCCAGCAGCTCGGCAAGTCCCACTGGCTTCGGCCCCAACGAGTGGCTCGTCGACGAGATCTACCAGCAGTACCTCCAGGATCCCAACTCGGTCGACCGAGCCTGGTGGGACTTTTTCGCCGACTACAAGCCCGGTACCGAGGTGACCCCAGTGACCCAGGCCGCGACCCCGGTCGGCCCCACGCCGACCACCGTTGCCGCCCCTGCCCCTGCTGCCGCTCCGGTGGCGCCTGCCCCCGCCGCCGCCCCGGTGGCCGCCGCGCCCAGCGCGCCGGCGCCCGCCGCCGCGCCGCTGGCGGCCGCCCCCGCCGCGCCGCCGGCTCCGAAGGCCGTCGTCGAGGCCGCTGCGGCCGCCGAGGCCGCTGCCGCGCCCGCCGGCCCCGAGCTGGTCGTGCTGCGCGGCCCGGCGAAGGCCGTGGCGACCAACATGGACGCCTCGTTGGAGGTGCCGACCGCGACCTCGGTGCGCGCCGTTCCGGCCAAGTTGCTGATCGACAACCGCATCGTCATCAACAACCACCTGCAGCGCGCCCGCGGCGGCAAGGTCTCCTTCACCCACCTGATCGGCTACGCGCTGGTGCAGGCCCTGAAGGCGTACCCGGGCATGAACCACAGCTACCAGGTCAAGGACGGCAAGTCCTACCTGGTGAAGCCGGAGCACATCAACCTCGGTCTGGCCATCGACCTGGTCAAGCCGAACGGCGAGCGCCAGCTGGTCGTCGCGGCCATCAAGAAGGCCGAGACGATGGACTTCTTCGGCTTCTGGCAGGCCTACGAGGACATCGTCCGCCGGGCCCGCGCCAACAAGCTGACCATGGACGACTTCACTGGTGTCACGGTCTCGCTGACCAACCCGGGCGGCATCGGCACCGTGCACTCGGTGCCCCGCCTGATGCAGGGTCAGGGCACCATCGTCGGCGTCGGCGCGATGGAGTACCCGGCCGAGTTCCAGGGATCCTCCCCGGAGACGCTGGCCCGGCTCGGCGTCTCCAAGATCATGACGCTGACCTCGACCTACGACCACCGGGTCATCCAGGGCGCCGGCTCCGGCGAGTTCCTGCGCGCGATCCACCAGCTGCTACTGGGCGAGCACGGCTTCTACGACGAGGTCTTCGAGTCGCTGCGGATCCCGTACGAGCCGGTCCGCTGGGCCACCGACGTGGCCGCCACCCACGACGACGAGGTCAACAAGACCGCGCGTGTCATGGAGCTGATCCACTCCTACCGGGTCCGCGGTCACCTGATGGCCGACACCGACCCGCTGGAGTACAAGCAGCGCAAGCACCCCGACCTGGACGTCGTGGAGCACGGCCTCACCCTCTGGGACCTGGAGCGGGAGTTCGCCGTCGGCGGCTTCGGCGGCCAGAAGATGATGAAGCTGCGCGACATCCTCGGCCTGCTCCGCGGCAGCTACTGCCGCACGGTCGGCATCGAGTACATGCACATCCAGGACCCGAAGCAGCGCAAGTGGCTGCAGGAGCGCCTGGAGAAGCCGTACACCAAGCCGGAGCGCGAGGAGCAGCTGCGCATCCTGCGCCGGCTGAACTCGGCCGAGGCCTTCGAGACCTTCCTGCAGACCAAGTACGTCGGGCAGAAGCGCTTCTCGCTGGAGGGCGGCGAGTCGCTGATCCCGCTGCTGGACGCGACCATCGACGCCGCCGCCGAGCACCGCCTCGACGAGGCCGTCATCGGCATGGCCCACCGCGGCCGCCTCAACGTGCTGGCCAACATCGTCGGCAAGCCGTACGGCAAGATCTTCGGCGAGTTCGAGGGCAACCTGGACCCGAAGTCGATGCACGGCTCCGGCGACGTCAAGTACCACCTGGGCTCCGAGGGCACCTTCACCGGCCTGGACGGCGAGACCATCAAGGTGTCGCTGGCCGCCAACCCGTCCCACCTGGAGACGGTCGACCCGGTCGTCGAGGGCATCGCCCGCGCCAAGCAGGACATCCTGGACCAGGGCGGCACGTCCTTCCCGGTGCTGCCGATCCAGATCCACGGCGACGCGGCCTTCGCCGGCCAGGGCGTGGTCGCGGAGACCCTGAACATGTCGCAGCTGCGCGGCTACCGCACCGGCGGCACCGTGCACATCGTGGTGAACAACCAGGTCGGCTTCACCGCCGCCCCGGCCAGCAGCCGCTCCTCGATGTACTGCACCGACGTGGCCCGGATGATCGAGGCCCCGATCTTCCACGTGAACGGTGACGACCCGGAGGCCGTGGTCCGCGTCGCGCGGCTCGCCTTCGAGTTCCGCCAGACGTTCCACAAGGACGTCGTGATCGACCTCATCTGCTACCGCCGCCGCGGTCACAACGAGGCCGACAACCCGTCGTTCACCCAGCCGCTGATGTACGACCTGATCGACAAGAAGCGCTCGGTGCGCAAGCTCTACACCGAGGGCCTGATCGGTCGCGGCGACATCACCATGGAAGAGGCGGAGCAGGCGCTCCAGGACTTCCAGGGCCAGCTGGAGAAGGTCTTCGCCGAGGTCCGCGACGCGGCCTCGACGCAGGCCGCCGCCCCGGACGCGGTCTCGGCCGCCGACTTCCCGGTCAACGTCCAGACCGGCATCTCCCAGGAGATGGTGAAGCGGATCGCCGCCTCGCAGGTCAACCTGCCGGAGTGGCTGACCGTGCACCCGCGTCTGCTGCCGCAGCTGCAGCGCCGCGCCGCCTCGATCGAGGACGGCACCATCGACTGGGCCACCGGCGAGACGCTCGCCATCGGCTCGCTGCTGATGGAGGGCCACCCGGTCCGGCTGGCCGGCCAGGACAGCCGCCGCGGCACCTTCGGCCAGCGCCACGCGGTGCTCATCGACCGGCAGACCGGCGAGGACTACACCCCGCTGCTCTACCTGACCGAGGACCAGGCCCGCTACACCGTCTACGACAGCCTGCTGTCGGAGTACGCGGCGATGGGCTTCGAGTACGGCTACTCGCTGACCCGCCCGAACGCGCTGGTCATGTGGGAGGCGCAGTTCGGCGACTTCGTCAACGGCGCGCAGACCGTGGTCGACGAGTACATCGCCTCGGCCGAGCAGAAGTGGGGCCAGCACTCCGGCGTCACCCTGCTGCTGCCGCACGGCTACGAGGGCCAGGGACCGGACCACTCGTCCGCCCGCCCTGAGCGCTTCCTCCAGCTGTGCGCGCAGAACAACATGACGGTCGCCATGCCGACCCTGCCGTCGAACTACTTCCACCTGCTGCGCTGGCAGGTGCACAACCCGCACCACAAGCCGCTGGTCGTCTTCACCCCGAAGTCGATGCTGCGTCTGAAGGCCGCGGCCAGCTCGGCGGAGGAGTTCACCTCCGGCTCGTTCCGCCCGGTGATCGGCGACGCCTCGGTCGACCCGGCCCAGGTCCGCAAGGTGGTCATCACCGCCGGCAAGTTCTACTACGACCTGGCGGCGGCCCGTACCGAGCGCGGCGTCACCGACACCGCGATCGTCCGGGTCGAGCGGCTCTACCCGCTGCCGGTGGCCGAGCTGCGGGAGGAGCTGGGCCGCTACGGCGACGACGTCCAGTTCGTCTGGGCCCAGGAGGAGCCGGCCAACCAGGGTGCCTGGCCGTTCATCGCGATGAACCTGGTCGACCACCTGGACGTGGTGATCGGCCGCAAGGCCGACGGCAGCCGGCTGCGCCGGGTGGCCCGGCCGTCGTCCTCGGCGCCCGCGGTCGGCTCGGCCAAGCGGCACGCCGCCGAGCAGCAGCAGCTGATCGAGGACGTCTTCTCGCTCTGACCGCTCTGCCGCCAGTGCGCGTGACGGGCCCGGCCTCCAGCCACACGGAGGCCGGGCCCGTCGGCGTCCGGGCCCGCACTATCCTGACCCCGAAGATCCCCACCCGACCGGAGCACACCGTGTACTTCACCGACCGCGGTATCGAGGAGCTCGAGAGCCGGCGGGGCGACGAGGAAGTCACCTTCGAGTGGCTGGCCGAGCGCCTGCGCGAGTTCGTCGACCTCAACCCCGACTTCGAGATCCCCGTCGAGCGACTGGCCACCTGGCTGGCCCGGCTGGACGACGAGGACGACGCGTAGGGCCGCGCGAAGGGGCCCCGGGTGGCATCAGCCGCCCGGGGCCCCTTCGTATCTCGGCGCACGGAAGCGCTTGACTTCCGCGCTACGCGATATATCGTGTTATTCGGAAGACGCGATACATCGCGACTCGCCGGATCGTCGCCCCTCCAGGGTACGACGGCGGCGGCCGAACGGGAGGATGAACACCATGAGCCAGTGGACAGTCGAGGAACCGCAGCGGATCGCCATCGAGGAGCCGGTCCGGGGTCTGCAGGTGCGCATCATCGGAGGCGCCGTCAACGTCGTCGCCGCCGAGGGCCCGGCCCGGCTGGAGGTGACCGAGCTGGAGGGCGAGCCGCTCCAGGTCTCCCTGGTCGACGGCGTGCTGACGGTCAGCTACCCCAACCTCGACTGGGCCGAGTTCGGCGAGAAGGTCAAGTCGGTCGACGCGATGAAGGGCTTCATCGGCTCGCTGCGCCGCAAGCGCCGCGCGGTGGTCTCGCTGACCGTGCCGGCCGCCACCGAGGTCAAGCTCGGCACGATCACCGCCGCCGCCACCGTCTCCGGGGTGACCGGCGGCACCACCATCTGGGGCGTGGCCGGCGAGGCCACCCTGGTGGAACTGGCCGGCCGGACCGAGGCCAAGACGGTCTCCGGCGACGTGAACGCCCAGTCGGTCGCCGACGAGCTGCGGGTGAACTCCCTCTCCGGCGAGCTGACCGTCATCTCCGGCACCGCCGCCACCCTGCACGCCAACACCGTCAGCGGCGCCGTCACGCTCGACCTGGACGGCACCACCCCTGCCGACATCAAGGTCAACACGGTCAGCGGCGACGTCGCCGTCCGGCTGCCGCGGCCCGCCGACACCACCGTCGAGGCCGGCAGCACCAACGGCCAGTTCTCCAACGCCTTCGACGAGTTGACGCTCGGTGGCACCTGGGGTGCCAAGAAGCTCAGCGGCAAGCTGGGCGCGGGCACCGGCAGGCTCCAGGTCACCACGGTCTCCGGGGCGATCTCGCTGCTCAGCCGCCCCGAGCCGGAGGACGACCTGCCGAACCTGGTCAAGGAACTGCCCGCGGCCCCCACCGAGACCCCCGAGGACCAGGCATGAGCACCGTCTTCGCCCACGGCCGGCTCCGGCTCTACCTGTTGAAGCTGCTGGACGAGTCACCGCGACACGGCTACGAGGTGATCCGGCTGCTGGAGGAGCGGTTCCACGGCCTGTACGCGCCGTCCGCCGGCACGGTCTACCCGCGGCTCGCCAAGCTGGAGAAGGAGGGCCTGGTCGAGCACTCCACCGAGGGCGGCCGCAAGGTCTACCGGATCACCGAGGCCGGTCGCACCGAACTGACGGCCCGCCAGGACGACTTGGCGGAGCTGGAGGTGGAGATCCGGGACTCGGTGGCCCAGTTGGCCGGCGCGATCCGCGAGGACGTCCGGGACTCCGCCAAGGACCTCCGCGACGAGCTGCGCGACGCCGCCCGCAGCGCCCGCCGGCCCACCCCCGCGGCCGGCGAGGCCGCCGGCGGCGCCGGTCGGACCGGCGAGGCGGCCTGGCAGCGCACCCGCGAGGAGTACGCCGAGTTCAAGGCCCAGGCCAAGCGCGCCAAGGAGCAGGAACGGCAGGCCAAGGAGCAGGCCAAGCGGGCCAAGGAGGAGGCCCGCAAGGCCCGGGAGCAGTCGCAGGCGGTCCGCCAGGCGGCGCAGCAGGAGGCGCTGCGGATCAAGCGGCGGGTCGAGCAGCAGGTGCGCGAGCACGTCAGCAAGGGCGACTGGCCGAGCGGGCTGGCCGAGGGCTTCTCCGAGCTGACCCGGGGGCTGGCCGGCCTGGCCGATCCGTCCCGCTGGGACGCCTCGGGCGGCTCGGCGGCGCAGAGCGAGAAGATCACCGTCACCCGGGTCGACCTCGGCGAGGACGGCCTGACCGACCTGCCGGACTGGGCCCGCACCGACCCGGCCGGCGAGCCGGCCCGCGAGCTGGAGCGGCTGCTCGACCGGTTCCGTGACCAGGTCCGCGACGCGGCCCGGGACGGCGGAGTGGACCGCGAGCGGCTGGCCGAGGCGCGGACCGTGCTGGCCTCGGCCGGCGAGCGGCTGCGCCGCCTGCTGGGCTGAGCCGGACCTGGTGGGCGCTCCCGCGCGGAGCGCCCACCAGGGATCACGGCGTCAGCACGATCTTGCCGAAGACGTCGCCCTTGGCCAGGCGCTCGAAGCCGGCGCGTGCCTCGGCCAGCGGCAGCACCGAGTCGATCACCGGGCGCACGCCGGCGTGCGCACAGAGCGCGAGCAGCCCGGCCAGCTCCTCCTTGGTCCCCATGGTCGAGCCGACCACCTTGAGCTCCAGGAAGAAGATCCGGTTCAGCTCGGCCGCCTTCGGGTTCGGCCCGGAGGTGGCGCCGGAGATCACGATCGTGCCGCCCGGCCGCAGCGACTTCACCGAGTGCGACCAGGTCGCCGCGCCGACCGTCTCCATCACCGCGTCGACCCGCTCCGGCAGCCGGGCGCCGCTCTCGAAGGCCGCGTCCGCGCCGAGCCCGATCGCCCGGTCCCGCTTGGCCTCGTCCCGTCCGGTGACCCAGACCCGCAGGCCGGCCGCCTTGCCGAGGACGATCAGCGCGGTGGCCACCCCGCCGCCGGCGCCCTGCACCAGCACGGTGTCGCCGGGCCTGACCCCGGCGTTGGTGAAGAGCATCCGATAGGCCGTCAGCCAGGCGGTGGGCAGGCAGGCGGCCTGCTCGAAGGAGAGCTCGGCGGGCTTGGGCAGCAGGTTCCAGGTCGGCACCGCCACCCGCTGCGCGAAGGTCCCCTGGTAACGCTCGGTCAGCAGGGAGCGCTGCTCGGTCGGACCGACCCCGTGGCCGCTCTGGCCGATCACCGAGTGGATCACCACCTCGTTGCCCTGCTCGTCGACCCCGGCCGCGTCGCAGCCCAGGATCATCGGCAGCCGCTCGGCGGGCAGGCCCACCCCGCGCAGCGACCAGAGGTCGTGGTGGTTGAGCGTGGCGGCCCGGACGGTCACCACGCTCCAGCCCGGCCGGGCCTCCGGCTCGGGCAACTCGCCCAGTTCCAGGGCGCTGAGGGGGTCGTCGGCGTCAATGCGTGCGGCGTAGGCGGCGAACATGGACCGGACACTAGCGCCGATCGGTGCGGGCCCGGAACAGCGAGCAGGTGTGACCTCCACCGCGTGTCCCGGGCCCCTGGCGGACCGTCAGCGACGGGCGACGCCCTCCCGGCGAGCCGCCTCGGCGACCGCCTTGCTCACCGCCGGGGCGACCCGCGGGTCGAACGGCGAGGGGATCACCCGCTGCGCGCTGAGGTCGTCGGCGACCAGGCCGGCCAGCGCCTCGGCGGCGGCCAGCTTCATCCCCTCGGTGATCCGGGAGGCCCGGACCTGCAGCGCGCCGGCGAAGATACCGGGGAACGCCAGCACGTTGTTGATCTGGTTCGGGAAGTCCGACCGGCCGGTGGCCACCACGGCCGCGTACTTGTGCGCGACCTCCGGGTGGATCTCCGGATTGGGGTTGGCCATCGCGAAGATCAGGCAGTGCTCGGCCATGGTGGCCACGGTCTGCTCCGGCACGGTCCCGCCGGAGACGCCGATGAAGACGTCGGCGCCGGCCAGCGCCTCGGCCAGGGTGCCCTTGAGTCCGGTCCGGTTGGTCAGCGCGGCGATCTCGGCCTTGACCTCGGTCAGGTCCTCCCGGCCCTGGTGCACCACGCCGCGTCGGTCGCAGAGCGCGACGTCGCCGATCCCCGCCGCCACCAGCATCTTGGCGATGGCGAT
Organism: Kitasatospora sp. NPDC024654; assembly: GCF_055559155.1. Classification (NCBI taxonomy): domain Bacteria; kingdom Bacillati; phylum Actinomycetota; class Actinomycetes; order Kitasatosporales; family Streptomycetaceae; genus Kitasatospora; species Kitasatospora sp. NPDC024654. Next base: position 69,391 of record NZ_JBVHLF010000006.1, on the reverse strand, counting down.
CCCGGCCGCGCCGGCCCCGGAGATCACCGCGCGCAGCTCGCCGATCTCCCGGCCGGTCACCTTGGCTCCGTTCCACAGCGCGGCGGTGGTGACGATCGCGGTGCCGTGCTGGTCGTCGTGGAAGACCGGGATGTCCAGGGCCTCCTGGAGCCGGCGCTCGATCTCGAAGCAGCGCGGCGCGGAGATGTCCTCCAGGTTGACGCCGCCGAAGGAGGGCGCCAGCCGGACCACGGTCTCGACGATCTCGTCAACGTCCGTGCAGTCCAGGGCGATCGGGACCGCGTCCACCCCGCCGAACTGCTTGAACAGGATCGCCTTGCCCTCCATCACGGGCAGCGAGGCCTGCGGACCGATGTCGCCCAGGCCCAGCACCGCGGTGCCGTCGGTGACCACCGCGACCGTGTTGGCCTTCCAGGTGTAGTCGTTGACCAGTTCGGGCTGCTCGGCGATGGCGGTGCAGACCCGGGCGACCCCCGGCGTGTACGCGAGGGACAGGTCGTCGGCGTCGCGCACGGGCACCGTTGCACGCACCTCCATCTTGCCGCCGCGGTGGAGTGCGAACACGGCGTCGACGGGGTCGTCGGTGTCCTGGGTATGGGGGTTGATGATCTCCGCTGCCACGATGACCTCTTCGTCATGATCAGCGAGGGCGCTCCGGCAGCCGCACGACCTGCCCGGAGATGCTGAAACCCGGGTCCGCTGGGCGGATCCGGAATCCGGTGGTCGGGCGCGGCAGTCGAACGGGCGCCCTCGGGTGAGGGTTTGGGTGTTCTGCGCTGTGCTCCCGGGCTGAGCCTAGGCCCGCGAAATGGCACCGCACCTGTGCCTTGGGTCCTCGTCACGCACTGTTCACCCCGGACGGCCAATCCCGTCAACGGCGTTTCGGTACGCACGCGCAGGGGTGAACAGCAGGCGGGAGAGGGAGCTGGTGCCCCGGATACGGAGTCGGCGTCGTCGACTTCCGGTCCTGTGCACCCCGGATCTGTCGCGAACCGGCGGCCTGCGTTCGGTGTCGGGGGTCACCCGATAGCAGATTCTGACACACCCGGCGCCCGCCCCGGCAGAGCGGGATGGCAGGATCCGAGTCCCCGCCCCCTACGGCAGGGCCTCACCGACCGCCGCGCACCCCCTTCCCCGCGCGGCCGTCCAGGGCAGACCCCGAGGTCAGCGCTGCACACCCCAGCAACAGCCGCCGGCGGACGACATCCCCTTTCCTCCTGGGTTCCTCCTGGACTCCCTCCTTCCCCCTCAGGAAGCAGCGTCGTCGTGCTCGACCGCACCCTCAGATCCGCACGCCCCCTGCTGGCCCTCGGCCTGGGCAGCCTGCAGCTCGCCGGCTGTGCCGGTGCCGGCCACCCAGGACGACTCCAAGGCCGCCCTGCGCGCCCGGCTCCCGGAGGCGGTCCGCAACGCGGGCGTGCTGAAGATCGGCTCCGATCTCAACCACGTCCCGGTCGACTTCAAGGGCCCCGACGGCACCGCGGTCGGCCTCGATCCCGACCTGGCCGCCGTGCTCGGCAACTACCTCGGCCTGAAGACCCAGTTCGTCGACATGCCGTTCGACAGCCTGGCCCCCGCCGTACAGAGCGGGAAGATCGACCTGGCCATGTCGGCGGTGATCGACACCCAGGAACGCCAGACCGGCGCCGACGACACCGGCAAGCAGGTCAACCCTGGCGTCGACCTCGTCGACTGCTTCGAGACCGGCACCACCCTGCTGGTCCGGGCCGGCAACCCGCTCGACATCACCACCCTGGACCAGCTCTGCGGGCACACCATCGCCCTGCAGCAGGGCACCGTCCAGGCCGGGATCGCCCAGCGGCAGACCACCGCCTGCGCGCGGTCCGACCAGTCGCTGAAGATCGACCTCTTCCCCACCGACCAGCAGGCGCTCGACGAGGTCGCCTCCGGCAAGGCGGTGGCCGACCTGAACGACTACCCGGTGGCCGCCTACAACACCGCGCCGGGGCCGCGGCGCCGGCCAGTTCCAGGTGGCCGGCACCCTGCTGCAACCCAGCCCGTACGGGATCACCGTCAGCAAGTCCGACAACCCGCTGCGCGACGTGCTGGCCGCCGCGCTCTCCCAGCTGATCCGGGGCGGCGGCTACGACCAGATCCTCACCGAGTGGGACGTGGACAGCGGCGCGGTCCCGGACGCCACGATCAACGGCGGCTTCTGACCCGGTGGTCCGCCGGTGGTCCGCCCCGCACGATCGGGCCGGACCACCGGCGCTGGGTGTTTCCCCGGTCCAGGTAATAGGCTGAAGGCAGCTCGCCCGTTACCGCCCCCGGAGGACCGCCGTGGAGCTCGCCTCGTACGCCGACTACGCCGTCCGGCTGGTGAACAGCGAGGAGCCGGACCGCGGCACCGACACGCTGGTCTCCGCCGAGTCGGTGCGCGCCCTGTTCGGCAGCCCCACCTCGCGCGGCGCCCGCCTGGCCGACGAGACCGACCTGCCCCGGCTGCGCGCGGTGCGGACCCGGCTGCGGGCGGTCTTCGAGGCCGCCGCGCAGGGCGAGCAGGTCCGCGCGGTGGACCTGCTCAACAGCCTGCTGGTGGAGTACCCGGTCAGCCCGCTGGTCTCCGGCCACGACTACCTCGACGAGAGCGGCCGACCCCGCTGGCACCTGCACCTGGCCGACAACGCGCCGACCGCCACCGCCAACTTCACCGCGGTGGCCTGCATGGGCCTGGCCATCCACCTCACCGAGCTGGGCGCCGACCGACTCGGCATCTGCCAGGCCACTCCCTGCCGCAACGCCTACCTGGACACCTCCACCAACCGCTCCCGGCGCTACTGCTCGGACCGCTGTGCCACCCGGGCGAACGTGGCCGCCTACCGGGCCCGCAAGCGCCAGGAGGCGGCCGCGGCGGCGGCCGGCAGCCCGGCTACAGCTCCGCGCTGAGCCCCCGGAACACCCCCAGCCGGGCGGCCAGCCCCGGCACCTTGGCCAGCGGCCAGTGGCAGAGCAGCCGCTCCAGCCAGCCGGCCGGCGCCAGCCAGACCGGGCTCGGCCGCAGCCGCAGCAGCACCCGGCCGAGCACCAGTTCCGCCGGCACCGCGCCGTACTCCCGGCTGTCGTTGCCCAGGAACGGGTTGTCCGACAGCAGCCACCAGCCACCCGCCCGCCGCTCGACGGCCCGCTTGACCACCAGCAGGTCCTGCCGCAGCGGATGCCGGACCAGCACCACCGCACCGGGCCGCAGCCGGGCACCGTAGCGGACCACCACCTGGTCGCCGTGGAGCAGCGTGGGGACCATCGAGGGTCCGGCCACGTCGATCAGCCCGAACGGCAGCAGCCCGCCACCGGTGCGTTCCTCCGGCTCCGCACCCACGCTCGCACCGTCGTCCGTGCCCCGTCGCCGCCACACCGCCATGGCGCCCACCTCCTGGTCGCACCGCCCGTCCGGGTCAAGCATCGCGCATGGTGAACGCACGTCCGATATCACCCGGTTCCGACTCCGCCTTTTGCCCTAGGTACCGGTCCCGGCCACGAATCTGAGGCATCGGCGGGGTAGTCTCGGGCGCGGGAAGACGATCACCAGGAAGGACTCCCATGTTCTCTCGTCTGTTTGCTCCGCGAGCCACCGCGCACGCCCACTGCGACCTGCCCTGCGGTGTCTACGACCCCGCCCAGGCCCGCATCGAGGCCGAGTCCGTGAAGGGCACTCAGGAGAAGTACCAGGCCAACGAGGACGCCCACTTCCGCGCCCGCGCCATCATCATCAAGGAGCAGCGCGCCGAGGCCGTCAAGCACCACCTGTCGGTCCTGTGGAGCGACTACTTCAAGGCCCCGCACTTCGAGAAGTACCCGCAGCTGCACCAGCTCTTCAACGAGGCCCTGAAGGCCGCCTCGGCCGCCAAGGCCTCCACCGACCCGGCCACCGGCCAGGCCCTGCTCGACTACATCGCCCAGATCGACAAGATCTTCTGGGAGACCAAGCAGGCCTGAGCCGGCCACGCCCGACGCCCTTCACTCGTTCGAGTGAGGGGCGTCCGTCGTCGGCGGCCGCAGTACGCTCGAGGGATGATCCGGCAAGCCGTCGTCGACGACGTCCCCACCATCATCCGGCTGATCCGCGAGCTGGCGGAGTACGAGAAGGCGCTCTCCGAGGCGCGGGCCACCGAGGAGCAGCTGCACACCGCGCTCTTCGGCGAGCACCCCGCGGTGCACGGCCTGATCGCCGAGGACGACAGCACCGGCGAGACCGTCGGCTTCGCCCTGTGGTTCCGCAACTTCTCCACCTGGAACGGCACCCACGGCATCTACCTGGAGGACCTCTACGTCCGCCCGGAGGCCCGCGGCGGTGGCCACGGCAAGGCGCTGCTGACCGAGCTGGCCAGGATCGCCGTGGAGCGCGGCTACCAACGCTTCGAGTGGTCGGTGCTGGACTGGAACGAGCCCTCGATCGGCTTCTACGAGTCGCTCGGCGCCCGACCGATGGACGAGTGGACCACCTACCGGCTGACCGGGGACGCCCTGCGGCGGCTCGGCACCCGCTGAGCTGCCGTGGCGCAACGGGGTGAGAATGTGGCCGGGGGCCTGCCGATGCTGCGCCGCGCGGCCTACCATGAGTCACCCCCGGTCCGTCCAGGGCCGCGACAGCCGTCCACCGATCGCGGTAACGTCTCGGCCGACGGCTTGCGTCCGGACCCTCCCGACCGGGTAGGAACCGGTACGTACCGCACCACCCCTCAAGACAGTTGGGGCGAAGCAGTTGAGCCAAGCAACAGAACGTGCCGCGGCCCCGGGGTCACAAGCACAGTGCGTCACCCAGGAGGTGAGGGTGTCCCAGATCGACGGCGATCCCGAGGAGCAGTCCGCCAGGGACTTCGTGGAGGTCCGACTGCCCGCGCAGGGGGCCTACCTCTCGGTCCTGCGGACGGCCACGGCCGGGCTCGCGGCCCGGCTGGACTTCACCCTCGACGAGATCGAGGACCTGCGGATCGCGGTGGACGAGGCCTGCGCCATCCTGCTCCAGCAGGCGGTGCCCGGATCCGTGCTGTCCTGCGAGTTCCGGCTGGTCGGCGACGCCCTCCGGGTGACCGTCTCGGCCCCCACCACGGACGGCCGGGCGCCCGAGCGGGACACCTTCGCCTGGACGGTGCTCTCCGCACTGGCCGGCGAGGTGGACTCCTCGGTCGGCGAGGACCGCACGGTCAGCATCAGCCTGCACAAGAAGCGTGGCGGGACGATCGGCCAACCATGAGACCGCGCGCCGGGCCGTCCCCCGCGGCCGGCCCGGCGCGAGCCCGCACCGGCGACCGGCCCCTGCCACGCCACGACGGCGTCCGGGGCCCGGTCGCTCCCGTTCAGGGGGCAGGTCGCGGTACAACCAATGTGATGGCCCTGGCCGCGACGGCGGTCCGGGTGCTCCCGGAACGGAACGGGGGATCGCCGTGAGTGATCTGGATCGCACTGCAGCCGCCGGGCCCTGGCCCGCCGACGGCCTGCCCATGGGCGAGCTGCCCGCTAGTGACCTGCCCACCGGCGACCTGCCCGCGGGCGCCCGCGCCGCGCACGGATCGGCGGCCGGAAGCCGTACCGTTCCGGCTCAGCCGGGTGGACCCGCCCCGCGGCCCGCCTCCCATGACGACGCGCACCCGAAGGACGCCCACCGGATGAGTCAGCCGACCGACCCGACGCCGGAGCCGACGGCAGCCCCGCTGCCGGACCAGGGCCCGGCCGGCCTGCCGGAGGCCGACCAGGCCCCCGGCACGGACCAGGGCGACGCCCTCCGGGCCGCGGTACCCGCCCAGAGCAGCGCGCACCACCGCACCGGCGCCCCGGACCGGGAGGCCGCCCGGGCGCTGTTCATCCAGCTCTCCGCGCTGCCGGAGGGCTCACCCGAGCGGGTCGAGCTGCGCAACCAGCTGGTCCGGATGCACATCCCGCTGGTCGAACACCTGGCCCGGCGGTTCCGCAACCGCGGAGAGCCGCTGGACGACCTGACCCAGGTCGCCACCATCGGCCTGATCAAGTCGGTGGACCGGTTCGACCACGAGCGCGGCGTCGAGTTCTCCACCTACGCCACGCCGACCATCGTCGGCGAGATCAAGCGGCACTTCCGGGACAAGGGCTGGGCGGTCCGGGTGCCGCGCCGGCTGCAGGAGCTGCGGCTCTCGCTGACCACCGCGACCAGCGAGCTCTCCCAGCGGCACGGCCGCTCCCCCACGGTGCACGAGCTGGCCGAGCACCTCGGGATCTCCGAGGAGGACGTGCTGGAGGGCCTGGAGTCCGCCAACGCCTACAGCACGCTCTCGCTGGACGTGCCGGACAGCGACGACGAGTCGCCGGCGGTGGCGGACACCCTGGGCGCCACCGACGAGGCGCTGGAGGGCGTCGAGTACCGCGAGTCGCTCAAGCCGCTGCTGGCCCAACTCCCGCAGCGCGAGCAGAAGATCCTGGTGCTGCGGTTCTTCCGGAACATGACCCAGTCGCAGATCGCGGCCGAGGTCGGCATCTCCCAGATGCACGTCTCCCGGCTGCTCGCCCGGACCCTCGCCCAGCTGCGCGACAAGCTGCTGGTCGAGGAGTAGTCGCGGCCGGCCGGACCGCGGCCGGCCGCGCGGTCAGCCCTCCGGCCGGTAGAGCGCCTCGGTGACCGTCGGGGTCAGCAGCGTGAACAGCCCGGCGACCCCGGCCACGCCGACCAGCGCGCCCAGGCCGGCCATCACGCCACCGGTCTGCCACATGAAGTAGGCCACCGGCAGGCAGAGCGTCTGGGTCATCACGGCCGGGCTGCGGCCCCAGCGGCGCAGCTTCAGCAGCGCGCGCGCCGCGAGCAGCGGCAGCAGGCCCATCAGCAGGATCACGAAGCCGCCGAACTCGTTGAGCCCCTGGTTCCGGGTGCTCTCGACCAGCCCGGCGGCCAGCATGTAGAGGCCCCAACCGGCCAGTGCGGCGCCCTCGGCGCTGGTCAGCGCGGCGGCGACGAGCAGTTGGACGGGCCGGGCGGTGGGGGAGGTTTCTGCGCTCACCCCAGCAGGGTAGCCGCCACCGTCCGGGCGCCGGGCCGTAGGCTGAACCTCATGCGCGCGCTCCTGGTCGTGAACCCGAAGGCCACCACCACCAGTGGCCGTACCCGGGACGTGCTGACCCACGCGCTGCGCAGCGACCTCAAGCTGGAGGTCGCGGTCACCGAGTACCGCGGTCACGCCCGGGACCTGGCCCGCGAGGCGGCCACCGACGGCACGGTGGACCTGGTGGTGGCGCTCGGCGGTGACGGCACCGTCAACGAGGTCGTCAACGGGCTGCTCGCCAACGGCCCCGCCGAACGGGTGCCGCGCCTGGCCATCGTGCCCGGTGGCAGCACCAACGTCTTCGCCCGCGCGCTCGGCCTGCCGAACCACCCGGTGGAGGCCACCGGGGTGCTGCTGGACGCCATCGAGACCCGTCGCGAGCGGGCGATCTCGCTCGGCAAGGCGATGACGGAGGGGCTGCCGGACCGCTGGTTCACCTTCACCGCGGGTCTCGGCTTCGACGCCGGCGTGGTCGGCCGGGTGGAGGAACAGCGTCGGGCCGGGCGACGGTCGACGCACGCGCTGTACGTCCGCGAAGCGCTCCGGCACTACGTCACCGAGCGTGAACACCGCAAGTCCGGGCCGGTGACGCTGGAGTTGCCGGGCCGGGCGCCGGAGTCCGGGCTGGTGATGACCATAGTCTCCAACACCTCGCCGTGGACCTTTCTCGGAAACCGGCCGGTGCTGCCCTCTCCCGCGGCTTCCTTCGAAACGGATCTGGACGTCTTCGGTATCACTCGAATGACGGCGTTCGGAACCGCTCGTACGGTCCGTCAGATCCTGCGGTCGCACACTCCTTCGGAGCAATCCGGCACTCCTGCGGGGCCGGTCGGGAAGCACGTCGTCTCCTATCACGACGTCAGACACTTCACCTTGGTTTCACAGGAACCCGTGCCATTTCAGGTCGACGGGGACCATCTTGGAGACCGCAGTCGCGTCAGTTTCACAGGCGTTCGACGGGCACTGCGTGTGATTGTGTGACCAAAAGGGGGTTCCCCCCTTGTTCTCGAACGTGCTAGCCCCCTTCACTCCATAGAAGTACGGGCTGTGAGCTAGGCGACACCGAAGAATCAAAAATTCCTCCTCGAAGGGGGTTGTATCCGGGCTCGAGGTTTGCGAACCTCTACATGGCGATCGGGACGCCTCGCAGCGGGACACCGCGAAGCATCCCCACTGAGCATCCCGCTGGGACCCCTCAGGAATCGCCCGAACCCCCCTCAGCACAGACCGCCAGGCCGTAGAGGCCTTTGGTCCCTTTTGCCGTTGTGGGATTCGTGAAAGCGTTCACATTCACAAGCCATCGATAGTGCCGACCGGGCAACCCCCGCCGGCAGGAGGAGTTGGACGACCATGGACTGGCGCCACCGCGCTGTCTGCCGCGAAGAGGACCCGGAGCTGTTCTTCCCGATCGGGAACACCGGTCCTGCGCTGCTGCAGATCGAGGAAGCCAAGGCCGTGTGCCGCCGCTGTCCCGTCATGGAGCAGTGTCTGCAGTGGGCCCTGGAGACCGGCCAGGACGCCGGCGTCTGGGGTGGCATGAGCGAGGACGAGCGTCGTGCGATGAAGCGTCGCGCCGCCCGCAACCGCGCCCGCACCGCCTGAGCGAGTCCCGCGCACCGCACGATCGCAGTTCTCCGCAGCACCCGGTCGACCCGTCGGATCCGACGCGACACCGACCGCTCGCAGTACCGATCAACACATGATCAAGGGCTTCGGCCGCACGTCCGTCGAAGCCTTCCGCAGGATCAGGCCGCGCTCCGGTGCGGTCCGTGGCACAGCTCGGTCCGGACACTTGCTACTGTTCACGCAGAGCAATACTGTGGACCTGGGACGCTCACCGTACGCAACACGACGGGGCGAGCGAACCACCGGTGGCCGCTGTCGACCGACAGTGCCGCACCACCCAAAGAGCCCCCGTTCCGACCGACTCCCCCCGACGGCCGGAACGGGTTGAGAGGCCCTGCCGACCCACCCCCCCCGGTCGGCGGGGCCTCGTTTTTGTGCCCCAACCGGCCTGTGTCGCAAGGGTGTTCAGGGGACCGGGATCTCCAGCACCACCTTGGTGCCACCGCCGGGTGCCGCGACCATGTCGAAGGTGCCGCCCAACTCGCCGGTGGCCAGCGTCCGGACGATCTGCAGCCCGAGGTTGCCGGCCTGCTGCGGGTCGAAGCCCTCGGGCATCCCCCGACCGTTGTCCTGGACGGTGATCAGCAGGTACTCGGCCGGGCGGGCACCGCCGTTCCAACTCTCCGACCAGCCGGCGCCGCCGGCCGGCGCGCGGCCGCGCAGCGCGCTGACCTCCAGTGCGCCGGCGGCCTTGGGACCGAAGGCGTGCTCCAGGGCGTTCTGCAGCAGCTCGGTGAGGATCATCGCCAGCGGGGTGGCCACCTCGGCCGGCAGGATGCCGAAGCTGCCGCTGCGCCGGGTGGCCACCTGGCCGTCCTGGGACAGCTCCATCACCATCGCCAGCACCCGGTCGGCGATCTCGTCGAAGGCGACCTGCTCGTCCAGGGTCTGCGAGAGGGTCTCGTGCACGATCGCGATCGAGCCGACCCGGCGGACCGCCTCGTCCAGCGCGAGCCGGCCCGCGTCGGAGTCCATCCGGCGGGACTGCAGGCGCAGCAGCGCGGCCACCGTCTGCAGGTTGTTCTTCACCCGGTGGTGGATCTCCCGGATGGTGGCGTCCTTGGTCATCAGCTCCCGGTCGCGACGCCGGAGTTCGGTGACGTCGCGGACCAGCACCAGTGAACCGGTGTGCACCCCCTTGGGTTTGAGCGGGATGGCACGCAGCGACACCACGCCGCCCTGGGCCTCCGCCTCGGTCTGCCGGGGCGCCCACCCGCTCGCCAGCTTCACCAGCGCCTCGTGCACCGGACCGCGCGACGGCGGCACCAACTCGGCCGTGGTGCGGCCGAGATGGCCACCCAACAGATCCGTGGTGAGGCCCAGACGGTGGTAGGCGGAGAGCGCGTTGGGGCTGGCGTAGGTGACGATGCCGTCGGCGTCCAGCCGGATCAGGCCGTCCCCCACCCGCGGCGCGGCGTCCATGTCCACCTGCTCGCCCGGGTAGGGAAACGTTCCGGCAGCGATCATCTGGGCCAGGTCGGAGGCGCTCTGCAGGTAGGTGAGCTCGAGCCGGCTGGGGGTGCGCACGGTGAGCAGGTTGGTGTTGCGGGCGATCACGCCGAGTACCCGGCCCTCGCGGCGGACCGGGATGGACTCCACCCGGACCGGCACCTCCTCGCGCCACTCCGGGTCGCCCTCCCGGACGATCCGCCCCTCGTCGAAGGCGGCGTCCAGCAGCGGCCGGCGACCGCGCGGGACCAGGTGGCCGACCATGTCGTCCTGGTAGGAGGTGGGCCCGGTGTTGGGGCGCATCTGGGCGACCGAGACGTAACGGATGCCGTCCCAGGTGGGGATCCACAGCACCAGGTCGGCGAAGGAGAGGTCGGAGAGCAGCTGCCACTCCGAGACCAGCAGGTGGAGCCACTCCACGTCGGCACCGGTGAGGGTGGTGTGGCGGCGGACGAGTTCGTTCAGCGAGGGCACAGGGCGAGCGTAACCGGGCGGGCGGGAGCGCGGCGGGCGGCCGGGGCGCCCGCAAGTTGTCCAGACCAGTTTCGGAGGCTCCTGGACAACCCGGATTGGTCTAGTCCACAATGGAAAAGCACCAAGGAGTGGTACCCGCGCAGCTGCCCTGACCCCGCGCGGTCCCTCCTCGGTCGGACGCCGTCGCGCCGGGACACCGCACAGTCCCGGTGCACGCAGGGTCTGTGGGGCCCGGCGTCCGACGACAGCTCCGGGCTGCGGTGCCGCGCAGGTTGAGGGTCCTGCGTCGGCGCCGTGGCCCGTAGTGCTCTCCCGGCTCGGTGGGCCGTGGTCAGTGGGTCTCGGTGACCTTGGCCAGCGCGCGCGGGGCGTCCGGGTCCTGGCCGCGGGCGATGGTGACCTCGTAGGCCAGCCGCTGCGGCGGCAGGATCTCCAGAATCGGCTGCACCTCCTCGGGCACCCCGGGCGGCAGTGCGAACCCCGCCGAGGCGGCGTCCACCTGGTCCTGCTGGCCGACCACCACCAGGTCCGCGCCCCGACCGCGCAGCCGGTCCAGGACCGGTTGCAGCGCCTCGCCGCCCTTGCCGTCCGGCACGATCGCGATCACCGGGGAGACGTTGTCCACCATGGCCAGCGGCCCGTGCAGCAGGTCGGCACCGGAGAACGGGATGGCCGCGACGTAGCTGGTCTCCATCAGCTTCAGCGCCGCCTCGCGGGCGGTCGGGTAGCCGTAGCCGCGCGAGGTGATCACCAGCCGCTGGGCGAACCGGTAGCGCTCGGCCAGCGCCCGCACCTCCAGCTGCCGGTCCAGCACCCGCGCGGCCAGCTCCGGCAGCCCCCGGGCCTGCGCGGTCCCGCCCCCGCGCAGGCCCTCGACCAGCAGGTAGAGCGCGAGCAGTCGGCGGTGTAGGTCTTGGTGGCGGGCAGTGCCATCTCCGGGCCCGCCAGCACGTCGACGTGGTACTCGGAGACCTCGGCCAACGGCGAGCCGGCGTTGTTGGTCACCGCCAGGGTGATCGCGCCGGCCTCCCGGGCGGCCTTGGTGGAGGCCACCAGGTCGGGTGAGCCACCGGACTGGCTGACCGTGATCACCAGCACGTCCCGCAGGTCCGGTTTGGCGCCGTACGCGGTGGTGGTGGACATCGAGGTGAGCCCGGCCGGCCTGCCGAGCAGGACCTCGACCAGGTACTTGGCATAGAGCGCCGCGTTGTCGGAGGTGCCGCGCGCGGTCAGCAGCACGAACCGCGGGCCTCGAGCGGCGATCGCGGCGGCGACGTCGCGGATCCGTGGCGCCCCCTCGTCGAGGATGCGGTGCAGCACGGTCGGCTGCTCGGCCATCTCCGCCGCCATGATCCGGCCGGGGACGTGGAGCTGCTGGTCGGACATCTGGCGGACCTCCGGTGAGCTGGCTGGTTCCGGGCGGGCGGCGGGATCCCACCGCCGATGCTACGGTCGCCCCCGGGCCGGGGCGCCCCGGCCCGGACGACGCTCAACTCCGCGCGGTCGGCTGCCCGGTGAGCACCTCGACGGCGGCCAGCCCGCAGACCCGGGCGGCGCCGTGGGTGGCGACGTGCAGGGCGCCGGCCGAGGCCGCCTGCGGCACGCCCATCTCGACCACCAGGCCGTCCGGCCGGGCCGCCAGCAGCAGCCGCAGCGCCGCCGCCATCCACGGGTGCCGGTGGGTGTCGCGCACCACCAGGACCAGGCTGCGGCCCTCGGCACCGGCCAGCACCCGCGCCACCAGCGCGTCCAGCCGCTCCGGCACGGCGTCCCGCGGGCCGATGCTCTCCGCTCGGGTGCCCGGGAAACGGGCGGCCAGCATGCCCGCCACCCCCCAGGGCGTCTCGTCGCCCACCGCGATGTTCGCCACCGGGGAGAACGAGGCCACGTACGGGCGGTCGGTGACCGGCGTGAACGGCTCGGACCCCGCGGTCACCCGCAGCGCCCGGCGGGCGGCCCGCAGGCCGATCGACAGGTCCGGCTCGGGGCCGGCGCCCTGGGCCGAGATCCGGGCCCAGCTGCCCAGCGCGCGGACCCGTCCGGCGGCGTCGGCGAGCCGCTGCTCGGGGATCCGGCCGGCGCGGACCGCCTCCACGATCGCGTCGCGCAGCCGCAGCACGGTCTCCTCGTCGGCCAGGCCTCCGCCGACGCAGATCGCGTCCGCGCCGGCGGCCAGCGCCAGCACCGTCCCCTCCGCGATGCCGTAGGTGTCCGCGATGGCGCCCATCTCGATGCCGTCGGTGACCACCAGCCCGTCGTAGCCGAGGCCGCCGTCGGCCGACCGGGCCCGCAGCAGCCCGGTCAGCACGGCCCGGCTGAGCGTGGCCGGGTGCACCGGGTCCAGCGCGGGGATCATGATGTGCGCGCTCATCACGGCCTTCGCCCCGGCCGCGATGGCGGCCCGGAACGGGACCAGGTCGCGCGAGCGCAGCAGGTCCTCGTCGACGTCCACCACCGGCAGGCCGTGGTGCGAGTCCACCGCGGTGTCGCCGTGGCCGGGGAAGTGCTTGGCGCAGGCGGCCACGCCGACCGACTGCAGGCCCTCCACCCAGGCGGCGGTGTGCCGGGCGCACAGCTCCGGGTCGGCGCCGAACGAGCGGACCCCGATCACCGGGTTGGCCGGGTTGGAGTTGACGTCGGCCGAGGGCGCCCAGTTGTAGTTGACGCCGCACTCGGCCAGCGCCCGGCCGAGCTCGCGGGCGACGTCGCGGGTGAGCGCCGGGTCGTCGATGGCGCCGAGCGCCAGGTTGCCCGGCCAGGAGGAGCCGGAACCGGCCTCCAGCCGGGTGACGTCGCCGCCCTCCTCGTCGATCGCCACCAGGACGTCCGGGTTCTCCCGGCGCAGCGCGGCGGTGAGCGCGGCCAGCTGGGCCGGGTCGGTGACGTTGCGGCCGAAGAGCGCGACCGAGCCGAGGCCGGCCGCCAGGTGGCGGCGGACCCACTCGGGCGGCGCGGTGCCCTCGAAGCCGGGCTGGAGGACGGTCAGGGCGTCGCGGTGCAGCTGGTCGCTGTCCGGCACGCTGGGGACGAGAATGCTCACCGAGTCAGCCCTTCACCGCGCCGGCGGTCATCCCGCCGACCGCCTTGCGCTGCAGGAACAGGAAGATGACCAGCACCGGGAGGGCGAACATGGTGGAGGCGGCCATGGTGGCGCCCCAGTCGTCGCCGAAGGTGCTCTGGAACGAGGTCAGCCAGAGCGGCAGGGTCTGCGCGGTGCCCGGGCCGGTGGCCTTGTTGAGGATCAGCACCAGCGGCAGCTCGTTCCACGCGGTGATGAAGCCGAACAGCGAGGTGGCCATCAGGCCCGGCGCGAGCAGTGGGAAGACCACCTTCACGAAGGCCTGGGCGCGGGTGCAGCCGTCCACCATCGCCGACTCCTCCAGCTCCTTGGGCACCGCGGCGATGAAGCCGCGCAGCGTCCAGATCGTGAAGGGCAGCACCATCATCATGTAGAAGAGCGTGAGCGGCACCAGGCTGTTCAGCATGGAGTCGTCCCGGACGATCATGTAGACGGAGATCGTCATGACCTCCCAGGGCGCCATCTGGGCCAGCATGATCACCAGCACGAAGGCCTTGCGGCCGCGGAACCGCATCCGGGCGATCGCGAAAGAGGCCAGGGTGGCGATCAGCAGCGAGGCGAGCACCGCCCCCAGCGTCGCCGTGAAGCTGTTGCCGACCATCTCCCAGAACTGCGGCGCGCCGGTGGCCCGGGAGAAGTGCGCCAGGGTGCCGCCGAGCGGCAGGAAGACCGGGGTCTTGGTGAGGATGTCGGTGTTCTGCTTGAACGCCGTGGTCACCATCCAGTAGACCGGGAAGGCGAAGAAGACGAACAGGACGACGGCGATGACGTTGGGCCAGCCGCGTCCAAAGAGCGAGCGCCTCACAGCTCGTCCTCCTGCTTCAGAATGATCCGGAAGTAGTACGCCATCAGCACGGCCAGCATCAGGATGGTCAGCACGGCGATCGCCGAGCCCACGCCGTAGTGCTGGTTGCCGCTGCCCTCGATGTAGGCGTAGACGGGCAGGGTCTCGGTGAGCCGCTGGGGGCCGCCGTTGTTGATGGCGAGGACCTGGGTGAAGCACTTGAACACCCAGATGACCTCGAGGAAGGTCGTGCTCAGGAAGAACGGTCGCAGGCTGGGGAAGACCACCGAGGTGAAGATCTTGACCGGGCCGGCGCCGTCCATCCGGGCGGCCTCGTAGAGCTCGGCGGGGATCGTGGTCAGGCCCGCGTACATGGTGAAGGCGACGAACGGGATCGAGCCCCAGACGATCAGCAGCACGATCACGAAGAAGGTGGACAGCTGGCCGCTGTACCAGTTGTAGGTCGCCATGCTGTGCCAACCCAGCTCGTTCAGCAGCCAGTTGACCACGCCGTACTGGGAGTCGAAGAGCCAGGTGAAGACCGTGGTGCTGGCCACGATCGGCATCGCCCAGGCCAGCACCAGGCCGGCCTGCAGGAAGAGCCGCATCTTCCTGCCGAGCCGGTTGAGCAAGAGGCCGACCAGGGTGCCGCCGGCCATGATCAGCACCACGTTGACCAGGGTGAAGGCGATCGAGCGGCCGGTGGTGTGCCAGAAGTCCGCGCTGGTCAGCAGCTGCTTGTAGTTGTCCAAGCCGTTCCACTCGGTCAGATGCAGGATCAGCTGGCGGCGGTTCAGGTTCTGGAAGGAGAGCAGCACCGTCTTCAGCAGCGGCCAGCCCAGCAGGGCCAGGGTGGCCAGGGTGGCCGGGAGCAGCAGCAGGT
Organism: Kitasatospora sp. NPDC024654; assembly: GCF_055559155.1. NCBI lineage: Bacteria > Bacillati > Actinomycetota > Actinomycetes > Kitasatosporales > Streptomycetaceae > Kitasatospora > Kitasatospora sp. NPDC024654. The sequence continues at coordinate 54,071 of NZ_JBVHLF010000006.1, read as the reverse complement.
ACGGCGCGCTCCTGGCCCGCAGGCTCGGGCCGGCGGCCGCTCTGCCGCCGCCGGGGCCGCTCGGCTCGGGGTCGGCGGGCCGGGTGGCGGCCTGCCCGGGTTCCGGGGACCGTGTCTGCACCCGCTCCGAATGCACAGCCATCTTCTCTCTTCCTCACACCCTGGCCCGACGAGTGGCCACGACAGGACGACGGCGCCGGCCACCGGCCCTGGCCGAGGGCCGGTGGACGGCGCCGCGCGGTACTACTGCTTCTGGTTCAGCAGTGCGGTGATCTGGCCGTCGTACTGCTTGGCGGTGGAGTCGTAGTCCGCACCCTGGAGGACGGCGGTCATGAACTCCTTGATCGGGGCCGGCGGGTTCTCCACGTTCGCCCAGTTCGGCAGGTTCGGGGTGGTGGCGCCGACCACCGAGGCCTTCAACGCGGCCTGCGCGAACGGGGTGTTGGCCAGCGAGTCCAGCGAGGGCTTGTTCGGGATCAGGCCGGCGGAGGCCATCATGCCCTCGTACTTGTCCGAGAGGGCGATCTTGAGCAGGCCCTTGGCCAGGTCGGGGTTCTTGCTGTCCTGCGCGACGGCCAGGTTCGAGCCGCCGAGGAAGACGCCGGAGGGCTTGTCCGCGGTCGGACCCGGGATCGGGAAGTAGCCCACGTTGTCGGCCGGCATGTCCTTGGGCGCCGGGGCCTCCCAGCCGAGGCCGATCATCGAGCCGATGGTGCCCTGCGGGAAGAGCGTGCTCTGCTGCGGGGTGGCCTCGTCCTTGTCCTTCGGCGCGGTCGAGTAGCTCTGCAGCTTCTGGTAGGTCTGGAAGGCCTGCTTGGCCTCCGGGGACTCCAGGTTGCCGACCCACTTGCCGCCGTCCTGCCTGGCGATCTGGCCGCCGTCACCGGCGATCAGGCCGAAGTAGGTGTACCACTCCTGGCCGGGCAGGTAGATCGGGTTGGCGACGCCGGACTGCTTGAGCTTGTCCAGGTCGGAGTAGAACTCGTCCAGGGTGGCCGGCGGGGCGGTGATGCCGGCCTTGGTCCACAGCGCCTTGTTGTAGATGACCACGCGGTTGGTGAAGTACCACGGCGCGGCGTACTGCTTGCCGTCCAGCACCGAGGAGGCGTTCAGGTTGGCCGGCCAGTCGTTGCCGCCCAGGTCCGCCTTGTCGGGGGTGAGGTCGAGCAGGCCGCCGGTGGCGGCGTAGCCGGCCGTCTGGGTGTTGCCGACCTCCAGGACGTCGACCGAGCCCTCGGAGAGCGCGGTGGTCACCTTCTGGCCGATGCCGTCCCACTGCTGGATCTGGATGTTCAGCTTGGCGCCCGGGTACTGCGACTCGAAGTCAGCCTTGACCCCGTCCTGCCAGGCCTGCGGGGCCGAGCCGGACATGAGCCACATGGTCACCGTCTTGCCGTTGTAGTTGCCGGCGGCGTCCTTGCCTCCACCGGACGAACCGCACGCCGCCACGCCGACGACCATTGCCGCGACGCCGACCGCCGCGATGAGCTGACGCTTCACGCCATCCTCCTGAGGGATGCCCGGGTGCCCCCATCGGCGGCCGGCGACATACCGCCGCGGATCGGCGGAGAGCGGAGTCGCGAACCCGTGAGATGGGCTGGGGTTTCATGGCTGGTCTGCAGTGGTGTAGACCAGATGCCTGGAGCTTGGCCTAGACCAATGGAGGTGTCAACGGGCCGGCGCGCGATCCGGACGAGCCGTTATCAAGCCGACACCGCTCATCGTTCATCGTGTGATCGGGTTCGCGACATCGGGTGATCGGCCGCTCGTCACCGGATGAGAAGGTCCTTGCCACCGGATGAGAAGCCGTCCGTCATCCCGCGACCTGGTGCCCCAGCCACGGGCATACGTGCAACGATGTGTGCCGTTGACACGGCAGTGGGGCCGGTGAGGACCCACGAGGAGCGGAGAGCGGCCCATGAGCAGCGACGGGGGCACCACGGCCCCGCTTCGGGCGAACCACCCCCAGGCGGGCGAGCCGCCCGTGCAGTCCGGCGTGACCGGCGAGCCGGCCGGCGCGCGGGTGCCGAAGTACTACGGACTGAAGCGACACCTGCTCCAGCTCACCGAGACCCAGCCGGCCGGCACCCCGGTCCCGCCGGAGCGCGCGCTGGCGGCGCAGTTCGACACCTCGCGCACCACCGTCCGGCAGGCGCTGCAGGAGCTGGTGGTCGAGGGCCGGCTGGAGCGGATCCAGGGCAAGGGCACCTTCGTCGCCAAGCCCAAGGTCGCTCAGGCCCTCCAGCTCACCTCCTACACCGAGGACATGCGCGCGCAGGGCCTGGAGCCCACCTCGCGGCTGATCGAGATCGGCTACGTGACGGCCGACGACCGGCTCGCGCCGCTGCTGGACATCAAGCCCGGCGGGCGGGTGCTGCGGATCGAGCGGCTCCGGCTGGCCAACGGCGACCCGATGGCGATCGAGGTGGCGCACCTGTCGGCCAAGCGGTTCCCGGCGCTGCGCCGCAACCTGGTCAAGCACGACTCGCTCTACACCGCGCTGCGCGAGGTGTACGACGTGGTGGTCGCGGAGGCCGAGGAGACCATCGAGACCACGCTGGCCAACCCGCGCGAGGCCGGACTGCTCGGGTCGGACGTGGGGCTGCCGATGCTGCAGCTGTCCCGGCACTCCTTCGACGCCGAGGGGGCGCCGGTGGAGTGGGTGCGGTCGATCTACCGCGGGGACCGCTACAAGTTCATCACCCGGCTGCAACGGCCCAGCTGAGCGCCCTGTCGTGGGGGCGCGGCCGGGTCGCGCGGGGCGTGCGGCCGGCCGGTCGGCGGTTCATGAACTGAGACGGTGTGAGAAGTGTGGTGACAACCGACCGTTCGGTGCCCTACATTCCGTGCAGTCCAAGCCGATCACCACAGTCGCTGCTCGGCGGGCGTACGGGGTGACCCCTTTGCGCTGCGGCACTGCTGGGGATCCCTCGCCTCGCCGGAGTCGCCCATGTCCATCGATCCGATCGCCCCGCAGGCACCACCGGACGCGCTGCCGGCGCTGACCCCGGCCCGGGTGGTCGCCGGGGTCAGCCTGGCCGTCCCGGTCGTCGCGCTGCTCTGGGTGTCCTCGTACGCCCGGCTCACGCCGAGACTGCTCGGGGTGCCGTTCTTCTACTGGTACCAGATCCTCTGGATCCCGGTGTCCGCCGTCTTCACCACCACCGCCTACCTGATGGTCAACCGGGACGAGAAGCGGCGCCGGGCGACGAAGGCGGCCCGGGCGGCCCGGCCGGCCCAGGACGGTGAGTCGCGATGAGGCACGGCGTCAACACGGTCGCCCTGGTGGTCTTCGTCCTGTTCTTCTTACTGGTCACCGTGCTGGGCTTCCTCGCCTCGCGCTGGCGCCGGGCGGAGAACGCGCTGCACCTGGACGAGTGGGGCCTGGGCGGCCGCAGCTTCGGGACCTGGATCACCTGGTTCCTGCTCGGCGGCGACATGTACACCGCGTACACCTTCGTGGCCATCCCCGCGGCGGTCTACGCGACCGGCGCGGCGGGCTTCTTCGCGGTGCCGTACACGATCATCGCCTACCCGCTGGTCTTCGTCTTCCTGCCCCGGCTCTGGTCGGTGGCCCGGGTGCGCGGGTACGTCACCCCGGCCGACTTCGTGCGCGGGCGGTACGGCTCACGGGCGCTCTCGCTGGCGGTCGCGCTGACCGGGATCCTCGCCACCATGCCCTACATCGCACTGCAACTGGTCGGCATCCAGGCGGTGCTGGACACCCTGGGGATCGGCGGCGGGGCGCACGCCAACTGGTTCGTCAAGGACCTGCCGCTCTTCCTGGCCTTCGCGGTGCTGGCCGCCTACACCTACTCGTCCGGGCTGCGGGCCCCGGCGCTGATCGCCTTCGTCAAGGACATCCTGGTCTATGTGGTGATCATCGTCGCGGTGATCTACCTGCCGATGCGGCTCGGCGGTTACGGGCACATCTTCGACAGCGCGGCGCAGAAGTTCGGCACGATCAACCCGGCCACCCATCAGCCGGTGGGCGCCATGGTGAGCGGACCGAAGGCGCAGTTCGCGTACGCGACGCTGGCGCTCGGCTCGGCGCTCGCGCTCTTCATGTACCCGCACACCGTGACCGGGGTGCTGGCCGCCAGGTCACGCACCACCGTGCGCCGGAACATGGCGATCCTGCCGGCCTACTCGCTGATGCTCGGACTGCTCGCGCTGCTCGGCTTCCTGGCCATCGCGGCCGGCGTCGGCAAGGGCGTGAAGGGCTACAACTCGCAGCTGGCGGTGCCCGAGCTGTTCGCGAAGCTCTTCCCGGACTGGTTCACCGGGGTGGCCTTCGCGGCGATCGGGATCGGCGCGCTGGTGCCGGCCGCGATCATGTCGATCGCCGCCGCCAACCTGTTCACCCGCAACGTGTACAAGGAGTTCATCCGGCCGCAGGCGACCCCGGCCGAGGAGACCAAGGTCGCCAAGGCCGCCTCGCTGCTGGTGAAGGTGGGCGCGCTGGCCTTCGTGCTCGGGATGGACCAGCAGGTCGCCGTCAACCTGCAGCTGCTCGGCGGGTTGTGGATCCTGCAGACCTTCGTGGCGATCGTCGCCGGGCTGTTCACCCGCTGGTTCCACCGCTGGGCGCTGCTCGCGGGCTGGGCGGTCGGCATGGTCTACGGGACCTGGCAGGCGTACCGCATCTCCTCCCCCGCCACCAGGCACTTCGGCGGCAACTCGGCGACCGTCCCGGTGATCGGCCGGATCGGCTACATCGGGCTGACCGCGTTCGTGCTCAACCTGCTGGTCGCGGTGGTGCTCACGCTGGTGCTGCGGGCGGCCAGGACGCCCGAGGGCGTGGACGAGACCGCGCCGGCCGACTACAGCGCGGAGGCGGGCGACCCAGAGCTTGCCGATGCGCCCCAGCCGGTGGCAGCGCACTAAGCGGCACGGCGCGCGCCCTGTGGTCGCGCCGTCACCTCCATCAACACTGGGGAGTGGCGGCGCGATCATAGATCCAAGGGGCCCGGTCACCGCACAGGTGCCAGGACGCCTCACCAGGGCACCCCGCCGGCCCCGCGCGGCGCCCGGCCCCGGTCTCCCGGCCATCCGGCCGCCCTGCCTCCCGGCGGGGGCATCCGTCCGGACCGGCCGCCAGACCATCTGAGCACAGGGGGAGAGACGGCCATGCCAGAGCTGAGCACCATCCTCAACGGGCACCGACAGCACAGCAGCCCGGTCGCGCTGCCGTCCGTGCTGATCGCCACCCGGCACGGCGAGAGCACCGCGAACGTGGAGTTCCAGCTGGCCGAGGCGACCGGCGCGCTGACCGTGCCGATCACCTGCCGGGACGCCGACATACCGCTCTCGATGACCGGCCGGGCGCAGGCCCGGGCGTTCGGGCACTGGTGGGCCGCGCTGCCGTCCGTCGACCGGCCGCGGACGGTCTGGTGCTCGCCGTACGTCCGGACCGCCGAGACCGCCCGGATCGCCGTCGCGCAGGCCGCCGGGCTGGGCGCGCTGCCGGCCGGGCCACCGATCCGGTACGACGAGCGGCTGCGCGACCGGGAGTTGGGGATCCTGGAGATGCTCACGCCGGTGGCGATCGAGAAGCGGCACCCGGAGGAGGCTGCCCGGCGGCGGAAGATGGGCGAGCTGTACTACCGGCCGCCGGGCGGCGAGAGCTGGGCGGATGTCGCGTTGCGGGTGCGCAGCTGCCTGCGCGACCTGTGCGCGGAGGAGGCCGGGCGGCCGGTGCTGCTGGTGGCACACGACAACGTGGTGCTGATGCTGCGCTACGTGCTGGAGCGGCTCACCGAGGAGCGGCTGGTCGAGCTGGCTCCGGTGCGCAACTGCTCGGCCAGCGTGTGGCGTTCGGACGGCGAGCGGCTGTGGCCGGAGCTGTGGAACGACACCGGGCACCTGGCGGGGTGAGCTGACGGAGGCGACGCGGGGGGGGGGGGGGGGGGGGGGGGGGGGGGGGGGGGGGGGGGGGGGGGGGGGGGGGGGGGGGGGGGGCGGGGGGGGGGGGGGGGGGGGGTGGGGGGGGGTGGGGGGGGGGGAGGTGGGGGGATGCGGATAAC